>CAZDGO010000115.1:0-2956 GCA_964504825.1 uncultured Gaiellales bacterium | reverse complement strand
CGGCGTCCACAGTTGCCGGGGTGGGCTCCCTCAACACGAAGGGCCGCGCTCGAGGCGGCCCTTCGGAGACGAGTATGCGCGACGGTTTCCCCGTGGGGCCGCCGCGAGCGACTCGGTTTCGGCTACTCTATGCTGATGGCACCCTCGGGGCACTCGTCAGCGGCTTCCTCGCAGCAGCCGGCTTCCTCGCAAGCGTTCGCGTCGATCACGTGGCTAAGACCGTCGTCGGCAACTTCGAAGACGTCCGGGCAGATGTCTTCGCAGATGCCGCAACCGGTACAGAGATCGGGGTCGACTTTAGGGGTGGCCATGCTCTTCCTCCTCTTGGGGCTTTACAGCGACGCAATATAAGCAGAGGCACCGGGTGGTTGCAAGCCGCACTCGCGACCCTGCTATCGTTGACTGCGAACATGCGGCTTCTGGACGCTGCCCGGGGGAGAAGGGTATGCTCGCGCAGATGGCGTCCCAATCACCCGCAGGATCTCACCTGAATCCAGGCCCCGGGCCTCCGCGCCCGGCGGAGACCATTCGCCGCGTGCGCGCCGATTGTCGGCGGGATGACCTCTTTCCGGGCGGAGCGGTCGCCTTGGTCATGGTGTCGGGTGGACAGGACTCGGTCGCCTTGTTGCACATGTTGGCGACGCGGGCTTTGGGCGACGCGGGGCCGGAGCGGCTCCATGCCATCCACGTCAATCACGCGCTCCGTGGGCAAGAATCCGAGGATGACCAAGCGCTGGTAGCCGCGCACTGCGCCGCACTCGCCGTGCCTCTGACCGTGGACCGTGAGCCGATGAGCAAGGCAGCGGGCAACCTGCAGGCGCTGGCGCGCGAGGCGCGACGCGTAGCCGCGCGTCGCGTGGCCACGGACGTGGGCGCGGGCCGAATCGCCCTCGGCCACACCCTGGACGACCAAGTGGAGACGCTGCTCTACCGTCTGGGTCGTTATGCGGGTCTGGACTCCCTCGCGGCGATGCATCCCCGGTCGGGACTATGGGTGCGGCCGCTTCTCACTCGGCGCCGGGCGGAGACCGCGGCCTACTGCGTCGCTCATGGTCTCGCCTACGCCACCGATCGCGGCAATGCCGACCAGGCTTACGTGCGCACGGCGATCCGGCGCTGCGTCGTCCCGGCGTGGGAGGAAGCGCTCCCCGGGGCGGTGGCGGGTGCGGGGCGCGCGGCGGCGGTCGCGGCCGAAGCCGCCGACGTGATCGATGAAGTGGTGGCGGAAGCATGGATCCAGTGTGGCCTGTGGGCCGGGGCCGGCGTCGGAGAAGCGGGTAGCGTGGAGTTCTCCGCCACGCGGCTCGGCAGACTCTCCGGCCCCACTCGCCGCGCTCTTCTGCACACCCTTCTCGACGGCCTCGACGGGGCGCATCGAGGGCGCAACCTCGTGCTGGCGGCCGAGGTACTCCTGGCCGGTTCGGGATCGGGCGGCGTGCCCCTGGGCGGGGGATGGAGGCTCGCCAAGGAGTACGACCGTGTCAGGGTTACGAAGACGCCTGAAGAATGGTGCGGCCGCTCCGGCGCGGGTGCGGTCGCCCCGGAGTTACCGCTGTCCCTCCCGGGTACGACGGTGTGGAACGACCTCCGGATCTCGGCGGAGTGGGCCGGCCGCGTGCGGGCGCACGATCCCCGTTGCGAGGCATACCTGGACTCGCGGACGCTCGGAGGGCCTCTGACGGTGAGGGCGGCGAGCCCCGGCGACCATTTCCGGCCGCTCGGGGCGCCGGGGAGCCGGCGTGTCCAAGACCTGCTCGTCGATCTCCGGGTGCCTCGGGCCGTGCGCGGCCGGGTGCCCATCGTGGTGTCCGGTGGAAAGCCCGTGTGGCTCTGTGGCTTCGCGGTGGGCGACGAGAGTAGAATACGAAGCGATACCGACCGGGCAGTCAGACTGTGCGTGGACGTCGCGTGATTATCGTGGGGGGCCCATGGAAGTACTGATCAGTTCTGAGCGGCTCCAGACTCGCATCGACGAGTTGGCTGCGGACATCAACCGCGATTACACAGGGCTGCGCCCGGTGCTGATCTGCGTACTCAAGGGGGCGGTCTTCTTCATGGCCGACATCGCCCGTCGTCTCGACATCGAACTCGAGATGGATTTCATGGCTGTCTCCAGCTACGGATCGTCCACCGATAGTTCCGGTGTCGTGCGTATCCTCAAAGATCTGGATATGGATATCGAAGGTCGCCACGTCCTCATCGTGGAGGACGTCATCGACTCGGGTCTGACTCTGAAGTACCTCACGAAGAACCTGAACTCCCGCCATCCCGCCAGCCTCGATATCGTGACTTTGCTCGACAAACCCGGGCGTCGCAAGGCACGGCTGCCGTGCCGGTATGTGGGTTTCGAGATCGGTGACAAGTTCGTGGTCGGCTACGGCCTCGACTTGGCAGAGAAGTATCGCAACCTGCCCTACATCGGCATACTGGGTGAAGGGGAAGCCTAAGAGCTCGTTCCAACCCCGTGTGCTAGTATTCCGTACCCTGGGCCATCGACAAATGGAGCCCTCTTTGAGCAAGTTGCTGCGTAGCATAGCCTTCCCCCTTCTGGTGGTAGTCATCCTCTTGGCGCTGGTCCAAGGGCTCTACCGTTCCCCCACCGACAACTCCCTGACCTTTCCGCAATTCCAGAAGCTGGTCGAGCAGAAGAAGCTCGAGAGTGTGGTCGTGAAGACCCGTGACCTCGTGGTCGAAGGCAAGGTGGTGGGCACCAGCCAGCGGTTCCAGATCGGCTTCACCGACCGCTTCGACATGATCGATTTCCTCTCCAAGAACGGAATCGACTTTCGCACCGACGTGCAGAAGCAGTCCGTGTGGTTGTCGTTGTTGAGTACGTTCTTACCGATCATCCTCATGGTCGTCTTCTTCCTCTTCATCATGAACCAGATGCAGGGGGGAGGATCGAAGGTCATGAGCTTCGGCAAGTCGCGCGCCAAGCGGATGAGCATCGACGCCC
>CAZDGO010000114.1:0-7177 GCA_964504825.1 uncultured Gaiellales bacterium | reverse complement strand
AACGCCAGTTTCGCGGGCCAACAGGATACCTATCTCTGGGTGCAGGGAGTGGAGGAGATAGCCACCCACGTGCGCCGCTGCTTGGCGAGTCTCTACAACTCCCGGGCCATCAGCTATCGCGTCATGAACGGCTTCGCTCACGAGAAGGTGCTCATGAGCGTGTGCGTTCAGAAGATGGTGAACTCGAGGGCGGCCGGGGTGATGTTCACGCTCGACCCGGCCAACGGCGACGTATCGCAGGTGCTGGTGGAAGGCAACTGGAGTCTGGGGGAGTCGGTGGCCTCCGGCGAGGTCACCCCCGACCAGTTCAAGGTGAACAAGATCACCAGGGAGATCGGACACCGTCATATCTCCCACAAACATCTGGAGTGCATCCCCGACCCCGATGGCGGCATCGCCAAGATGGTGCCCATCGAGGACGACCGGTGCGACAAGAGCTGCGTCACCGACGTGGAGTTGCGTGAGTTGGTGCGCATCTCCCGGCTTATCGAAGACCACTACGCGGGGCCTCAGGACATCGAGTGGGCTATCGACCACGATCTGGCCTTCCCCGAGAACGTCTTCATCGTGCAGACCCGGCCTGAGACCGTCTGGAGCCAGAAGAAGCCGGTGTCCCTGCTTGCCGGCAAGAGCGCGAGTGAGCTGTTGTTGCAGCGTGCGCTGCAGATCATAAAGGTAGGGTAGCAAGCGTCCCACGTGGGTACGGATAGCAGGGTCCCGTATCCCGGAAACTAGGACGGGGCGCTGATGGCGCCGCCGATAAGGGGGAAGACTATGTCCGACCAGATCGAGTGCGATCCCACGACTGAAGGCCAGGTAGAGTGGCTGCCGGAGCGCCGTTTTCGCCCCGAAGACAGTCAGATGCTGTGGTTCCACGATCTGCTTCATAACGGCCCACCCTCGACGCCCATGGGCGCCTCACTTCACCATTGGCCCCGCGGCACCAAGTTCGCCAGCGAGTACCTGCAGTTCCCGTTCTCTCGTGGCTTCGACTACGTACTCTTCAACGGCCGCATCTATCCGGGCCCGATCCCGATCACCGATCCCGATGAAGTGAACGCCAGACTCCCGAAGTTCGGCGCCAAGATGGGCGATCTGCTGGAGAACTGGCCCGAGCGCTACACGGAGCTCACCGACGAGTGGACGGCCATGCTGAGCTACCTGCGCGGCATTCGCAAGGACGTGCTGCCGCTGGACAAGCTGCTGGGCGTGCTGCGGGACGCCGTGAACATCAGCAAACGCAGCTGGGAGATGCACTTCGTCGGCATGTATCCCGAGATCGTGGCCTACAGCACCTTCGAAGGCGTCTGCGCGAAGCACGGTATCGAAGAACGGCAGATGCGCACGTTCCTGCAGGGCTTCGAGACCAAGATGTACGAGATCGACCGGGGCATGTGGTGGCTGTCCGATCTTGCCGGTCAGCTGGGGTTGGCCGACGTGTTCATCGACTCCGACGCCCCCGAGGACCTCTACCCTAAGCTCAAAGAGTCCGACAAAGGCACCGTCTGGGTCGATGAGTTCAATAACTTCCTCGAGAAGTTCGGCCGCCGCACCACGGCCGCCCTCTTCGACCCCTACTACAAGACGTGGGTAGAGGATCCGTATCCCGCTCTGGCCACCATCCGCACCTATGTGCAAAAGGGCGGCTTCGACTACGAGGAGCACACCCGCAAGATCATCGAGGAGAGAGATAGGTATATCGAGGACACCGTCGCGCTCATCACCGATGAGGCCGACCGTGAGGAGTTCCTCACCGCTCTGCGCCACGCGCAGAACACCTATCCCTTCAACGAGGACCACAACTTCTATGTCGAGCAGTGGACCTACTCCGAGCTGCGCTTCGCCATCCAGGAGTGCGGCCGCCGGCTCAGCGCCTTCGGCATCTTGGGCAGTGACGACCCCGATGACGTGTTCTTCCTCACCATCGAGGAGCTCGAGGGCATCCTCGACGAGTTGATCAACGACGAGTTCATCGGCAAGGCGGAGTACACGCGCCGGATCCCGCCGCAGATCAAGCGCCGCAAAGAGGATTGGCGGAAGCTGCACACCATCGACAGCCCTACGTTCATCGGTACGATCCCCACGGAACGGGTGGACGACCCGGTGTTCATCAAGATCTGGGGCTTCACCAACGAAGTGATCAAGGGAGAAGCCAAGCCGCTGCACGACATCGCCGGGCAGGTCGAGGGCATGCCGGGGGCGCCGGGCATCGTCGAGGGCATCGCTCGGGTGATCCTCGGCTATGAGGGGTTCAGCGAGGTGCAGCCAGACGACATCCTGGTGGCCCCGTTCACCACGCCGGCGTGGACCCCTCTCTTCAGCAAGATCAAGGGCGTGGTCACCGACTCCGGCGGCATGCTGGCGCACGCGGCCATCTGCGCGCGGGAGTACAACATCCCCTCGGTGGTAGGCACGATCACGCGGGGCAAGAAGGCGACCCAGAGCATCAAGACCGGCGATCACGTGCGCGTCAACGGCACCGAAGGCATCGTCCACATCCTGAAGAGCTCGTGACATGCAACGCGGATACATCAAGCCTCTTGAACAGTGTTCCCTCGCGGACGTCTCCACGGTGGGCGGCAAGTGCGCCAGCCTGGGGGAGCTCGAGCGCGCCGGTCTGCCCGGGTCCCCGGGGTTCGCGGTCACGGTCAAGACCTACCACGACTTTGTTGTCCGCACCGGCCTGAAGAAGCGTATACGCACGGTGCTGAAGGAGGCTCTCGACGCATCCGCCACTAGTGGTGGTATGCACTTCCACGAGCTCGAGGCTGCCATCGACGAAGTCTTCCAGGGCGTACAGCTGACTGAGGAAGCTCGGGCCAGCATCGTCGATTCATACCGGGCGCTCTGCGATCGGTGCGGCTGCGACGATGTTCTGGTGGCCGTTCGCTCGAGTGCCACATCGGAGGACTCCGACCAGTCGAGTTTCGCCGGGCAGCACGAGACCTTCCTGAACGTATGTGGCGCGGACGAGGTGGTTGAGAAGACGATGGCGTGCTGGAAGAGCCTCTTCTCGGCGGCGGCCCTGCACTACCGCACTTCGGCCGACATCGACCATCTCGAGGCCGAGATGGCGGTGGCCGTGCAGAAGATGGTCGACGCGAGAGTCTCCGGGGTCATGTTCACCGTGAATCCCATCACCAGAGATTCCAACCAGATGGTCATAGAGATGGCCTGGGGGCTGGGCGAGGGTGTGGTGAGCGGCTACGTGGCTCCCGACAACTACGTCGTGGACAAGCAGGCGCTCACCATAGTCGACCATATGATCTCGCCCAAGATGGTGGAGTTCGTCCGGGATGTCGAGGGTGGCGGCACCATCATGCGCGACGTGGATGAGGATCGCCAGAGCATCCCGTGCATGACAGACGACGAGGTGATCGAGCTGGCCCGCATGGGCATGGCGATCGAGACCTACTACGGCAAGCCCATGGATATCGAGTGGGCGGTCGATTCCCAGTTGCCCTGGCCGGAAGCGTTGGTGACCCTGCAGAGCCGGCCCATCACGACTCTGCGCTAGATGGTGCCGGTCTCGCCGTTTACCTCCTGCAGCAGCATCTCCAAAAAGGCCGCCGCCGCGGGTGAGAGCTCCGCTTCCTCCAAGTAGGCGATGCTGACGTCGAGGGCCAACTCCTGGTCGACGATGGGGATGGCCTTGATGACGCCCCGCTCGATCTCGGCGGCGATGCTGGTCTCGACTAGGAAGCTCACCGCGTCGCCGCGTTCCACCATCTCTTTGATGAACTCCACGTTGCCGGTCTCGACCAGAACATTGGGGGTGAGGCCGCGTTCGGCGAAGCACCGGCGGATCAGTGACTGGATGCCGGAACCTTCCTCGCGCATGATGACCAGCTCGTTCCTGAGTTGAGCGAACTCGATGCCCTCGCTCTGCGCCAACGGGTGGCGGGCCGAGGCGAAGAGCACGATGCGTTCTCGGCGGAAGGGCACGAAGCAGACTCCGTCGAAGCCTTCAGGACGCGCGATGATGGCCAGCTCGTTGCGCAGCTCGAGGACGGCGCGCGACATGTCGAAAGAGCTACCTTCGTCGAGCACCATCCGCACCTTGGGGAAGGCGGCGTGGAAGCGGGTCATCAGCTCGGGCATGAGCCGCTGGGCATAGGTTCTGCTGGTTCCGATCTTTAGCAGGCCGCCCTCGAGCTCGCGCACGTCGCGTATGGTCTCCTCGATGGTGCGCTCGAGCGCGAAGACCTCGTGGGTGTAGCGGAGCAGGAGCGCGCCGTTCTCGGTCAGTGCCCGCCGACGTCCCCGCTTGCGGAAGAGTTTGATGCCAAGCGACTCCTCGAGACCGCGGATGTGCGCGGTCACGGCCGGTTGGCTCACGTGTAGGTTCCGAGCGGCGCTGGAGAAGTTCAGCGTCTTCGCCGCCTCGTGAAAAGCCCGCAGCTGGTTGAAATTGAGCATGGCGCCCCGGGGTCGGTTCACGGATTCGCCCGCCGCGAGAGTATCTCACGTTGAAACCTCAGGTTATGCTTGGGTGAAGAAATAAACATTGGACTAGATACGGTGGAGGGACTAAGCTTGCACTTCTAGGGGGGTGACACTGCGAGTAGGAGGACGACACAGTATGGCCAGCGACAACTGCAAGATGGACCTACGCGGCTTCATCAGCCGCCTGGAAGAACAAGGGCTGCTTCACCGCATCACGAAGGAAGTGGACTGGGACCTTGAGCTTTCCCACGTCGCGAAGCTGAACGAGGAGAAGAAGGGTCCAGCACTCCTGTTCGAGAACGTGAAGGACGGGAACGGTATCCCGGTGCTCACCAGCGCGTATACGACGGCTTCGCGATTTGCCGTGGCGCTGGGTATGCCCACCGACACCACCATGTGCGACCTCTCGCGTCATTGGATGGAGTTGGCCACCAAGGAACTGGTCAAGCCGGTCGTGGTCGAGGGTGGGCCGGTCTTCGATAACGTACTCGAAGGCGACGACATCGATCTGGGCTACTTCCCGACCCCCAAGATGTATCCCCTGGACGGCGGACGCTTCATCGGCACGGCCGTTGCTCTCGTCACCAAGGATCCCGACAGCGGCTGGGTGAACCTTGGCACCTACCGCATGCAGATCCTGGACAAGAAGTCGGTGGGCATCCAGATCATCAAAGGCAAGCACGCCGACTTCATGATCAAGAAGTACCAGAAGCTCGGCAGGCCGATGCCCGCGGCGGCCGTCATCGGAGGGAGCCCGCTGGGCTTCCTCACCAGCTCGAGTATGGTCTCGGCCGAGACGTCGGAGTACGAGATCATGGGCACCCTGCAGGGCGCGCCCGTGGAGACCTTCATCAGTGACCTTACCGGCCTGCCGCTGCCGAGCGACGCCGAGATCATCCTGGAGGGTTTCGTGGATTCGAACCCAGACAACTTCCGGCAGGAAGGCCCCTTTGGCGAATACACGGGCTACTATTCGGGCAAGAAGAGCGAAGAGTGGCCCAAGCCGTGGCTCGACATCAAGCGCATCCTGCACCGCAATAACCCTATTCTCTGGGCGACCACCGTGGGCAAGCCCATCACCGACACGCACATGGTGCAGTCGCTCAACCGCACCGCCACCCTGTGGACCGACCTCGAGAACATGCGCGTGCCCGGCATCAAGTCGGTCTACATCCCGGCCAACTCCACCGGCCGCTTCTGGGCTATCGTGAGCGTGGAGCAGAAATACCCGGGTCACTCCAACCACGCGGCCAACGCCGTCATCGCCTCCACCACTGGGCACTACGGCTTGAAGGGCGTCATCGTGGTCGACTCAGATATCCCCGCCGACGACTGGGACAAGGTCATGTGGGCCATGTCGGTGCGATACAATCCCGCGACCGACACGCAGATCATCACCCGTGGGCGCTCCACACCGCTCGATCCGTCTCTGCCGATGAATGCCCGCGAGATCGTGGGCCGCATCCTGATCGATGCCTGCATCCCCTACGAGTGGGAACGCAAGCCCATCGAGATCAACCTCGACGAGGCGGTCAAGGCCCACGTGCTCTCCAACTGGACTGACTACGGCTTCTAAACCTGTCCGGGGAGGTACTATGCCAGACAAGACCGTGCTCCTGGTGGCCAACTTGGACACCAGGGGCGCCGAGTTCAAGCAGTTCAAGGGCCTGGTCGAGAGCGAGGGCCTGGGGGCGATCCTCATGGACGTCTCCATGGAGCAGGTCCCGCCGTTCGTGGGCGATATCACGTGCGAAGAGGTAGCCGCGGCGGGTGGCCTTGAGATCGGCGTGGTGCGGGAGAGGTATGCGGTGGAGAGGAAGGTATCCACCGACTGTATGATCCGCGGCGGCGGCATACTGGCGCGGCGTCTGTTCGAGGAAGGGAAGATTTCCGGCATCTTCGGCGCCGGTGGCGCCACCGCCACGTTGATCGTCACCAGCATCATGAAGCAGTTGCCGTTCGGCTTTCCCAAGGTGATGGCGTCGTCCATCGGCAGCCACCCCAAGTACGTGGGTCAGTACGTGGGCACCAAGGACATCATGATGCTGAACACCGTGGTCGACGTGATGGATATCAACCCACTGCTGAAGCGGCAACTCACCAACGCGGTGGGTGCGGTGTGCGGAGCGGTTCGCCTGTACGATCCGGAAGCCGACGCGGCGTCCATCGACAAACCGATAGTGGGCATCACCAGCTTCGGCTTTGCCGAGCGCTGCGTCGAGCCGGCCATAGAGATGCTGCGGCAGGCGGGTTTCCAACCGGTGCCGTTCCACGCCCAGGGCAAGGGCGACCGTGCCATGGACGAGGTCATACGCGACGGCCTCCTTCAGGGAGTCTTCGACGTGGTGTCTCGTGGCATCGGCGAGGAACTCTTGGGCGGCAACTGCGCTGCCGGGGCCGACCGCCTGCTGGCCGCCGCCGAGATGGGCCTGCCGCAGGTGGTCTCCACGAGCGGCCTCGATATGCTCTCGGTCGGAGGGATGAAAGGCTGGGAAGAGAAGTACGCCGGCCGGGGCTTCGCGGTCATCGACGAACTCCGGGTCGAGGTGCGTACCTCTGCCGAAGAGTGCCGCGAAATGGCCCGCATCATGGCCGAACGGCTGAATCGCTCGATCGCGCCGTTCATGGTAATGCTGCCGCTGCGCGGGTGGTCGTCGCTCGATCGGGAGGGCAAAGCTCTGTACGACCCGGAGGCCGATGCCGCCTTCGCGGAGGAGCTGAGGGTGCACCT
>CAZDGO010000113.1:3203-7246 GCA_964504825.1 uncultured Gaiellales bacterium | reverse complement strand
ATGAGAAGTGGATGAGCCCGAAGCCGAGGCGTTCCTGCAGCCGGATGATGTTCTTTGTGCCTACTGAGTTTGTGCGCCACAAAGTCTCGTAGAAGTCCTCACCGTTCCACCGCCCGAATTCAGCTGCGCAGTGGTAGACGTGGTCGAAGGGCCCGAGTCGCTCGAAGACCCTCTCGATCTGGCTGAACAGTCCAACGTCCGCACGAGCGTAGGTAGGCTGGTCAACGTCCGAGTGCAAACTGAAGCCGACTTCATTCGGCTGGTGGTAGAGGTCGCAGGACACGGTCTGATGGCCCCTGCTCATCAGTTCCGCCACTAGGCCGGCACCCACCGTTCCCAGCCCACCAGTCACCAATATTCGCCCCATTCTGCCTCCAAGTAGTTTAGTTTTCCGACCCGGATTCCTATTGCGCCCGATTTGCCCATGATACTCGTAGCCAGACGGCACCATGGGACTGAAAGTGCGCTCATGTGTGGGTTCAGGCTTAGCGCAGACAATCTTACATGATACCGTGTCCGCCAATGGGTGCCATGGATAAGAAGCTATTACTCGTCGCGGGCGCGCGGCCCAACTTCATGAAAGTGGCGCCGATCATGGCGGCTGTTAGCCGCTGGAACATCAGCCACGCTGGGGTCGACCCAACTGTCGCGTTCTCACGGGTCCTGGTCCACACCGGCCAGCACTACGATGACGTCATGAGCACCGTCTTCTTTTATGACCTTGGCCTCCCTGACCCCGACCACAATCTGGGAGTAGGTTCAAGCAGTCACGCCAGACAGACAGCCGATGTACTTCAGCGCCTCGAGCCGGTCCTCCTCGATGAGCAGCCTGACCTCGTAGTCGTCGTGGGCGATGTGAATTCCACTCTCGCTGCTGCGCTCTGCGCTGCGAAGCTGGGCATTCCCATCGCACCCATCGAGGCGGGGCTGCGCAGCGGCGACCGTTCCATGCCGGAGGAACTGAATCGCCTGCTCACCGATCAACTCTCGGAACTGCTGTTCACGACCTCGCGTGACGCCGGCGTGAATCTGGCACGCGAGGGCGTCGAGGCTTCGCGAATCCACTTCGTGGGGAATACGATGATCGATACGCTGGAGCGGCTGCGCTCACGGGCTGCTTCGACTCACGCGGCACGCGGCCTCGGTCTGACCGAGCAGACATACGCGCTCGTCACGCTTCACCGCCCGAGCAACGTCGACGAGTCAGAGCAGCTTGCTCGGCTCGTCGACGTTCTGATAGGAGTCGCCGACCAACTTCCGGTGGTGTTTCCCGTGCACCGCCGGACGCGGGAGCGTCTGGCGCTGCATGGTTCTCGAGCCCTTTTGGAGTCGAACCCATCGGTCTTGCTGACTGAGCCGTTTGGCTATCTCGATTTTCTTGCCCTCATGAGCGACGCGAGGCTTGTGCTCACCGATTCGGGCGGGGTGCAGGAAGAGACGACCGTTCTGGGTGTGCCATGTCTTACTCTGCGCACTACGACCGAGCGCCCCGTGACCTTGACCGAGGGCAGCAATCGCCTGGTCGATCCCACCGATGTCGCTGCTATTCTGAACGCAGTGAGCGATGTGCTCGCAGCCCCGATGCCCAGCAACCTACATCGCCCAGAACTCTGGGATGGGAGAGCAGCCGACCGGATTGTGGCAGCGCTCGCTGGGTGGTTTGGTGAACACAGCGAGCGCCATTAGGGCGAGCAGACAACACCCACCGGATATGGGCCCTGCTAACCCTGGACGGGCCCGATTTCGCCCATTCCCTGCGCACCTCGACCGACGCCTGCGGCTGGTCATCCAGACGATGGGCGACTTCCGCCCTTGTCGCGGGTGCGCATCGTGACATAAACTGTCCGGCGCATGGATGGCCAAGATACCCTCACATACGAGCAGGCCGATGCGGTCGACCTGACCGATTATCTCAAGGTGGTCAGGGCCCGCTGGTTGGTCATCTTCGTGTGTGTCGCGGTAGTCCTCGGGGCGGCGGTCTATTTTAGCCTGGGTAAGACGCCGCAGTACAAGGCCACGGCGAAGATCGTGCGGCAGCAGGGTTCGCTCGAGGCGGCCCTCTTCGGTTCCAGCTTCCTGCAGTACCAGGACCCCGTGCGCCTGACGCAAACCGCTGCCGGGCTGGTGACGGTGGAGGAAGTAGCCACTCTGGTCAAGAAAGACCTGGGCTCTCCCCGCAGCCCGAGCGAGCTCAGCGACATGGTCACGGCCACGCCCGACAGCAAGTCGGACGTGATCTCTATCAGCGCGGAGAGCACCTCAGCGGGGGACGCCGCCGACGTGGCCAACGCCTTCGCCCGTGACTTCATCGTCTACCGGCAGACCACCGACAAGAGCCTCCTGGGAGTGGCCAGACGGGTGCTCGAGAAGCAGATCGACAGCATGAGCACGGCGAGCCTCGCCTCGGACAAGGGCCGCTCATTGGTGCAGCGCTTGGAGGAGCTCAGCGTCATCGAGGAGATCCAGACCGGCGGCTTCATGGTGTCGGAACGGGCAATGGCTCCGGAATCGCCCTTCTCACCTCAGCCGTTGCGCGATGGCGTTCTTGCGCTGGTGGTCGGGCTGGTCCTCGGCGTGGGACTCGCGTTCCTGCTCGAGTACCTGGACCGGCGCATCAAGGATGAGCAGACCTTGGAGAAGATGTTCGGCCTGCCCGTGCTCGCTACCGTGCCCCTGGTGGGCGGCACGTGGCGCCAGAGGCGCAAGGGCCGCTCCGATGTGCCTATCGGTTTCGCCGACAAGCACTCGCCTCTGATCGAAGCGTTCCGCACCCTGCGCTCCAACTTGCAGTACTTCGGTGTAGACAAGGAGATTCGCACTATCCTTGTCACGAGCCCACTGCCCGGCGAAGGGAAGACCACCGTCAGCATCAATCTGGCACTGGGCCTGGCACTGTCCGGTGCGCGGGTGATCATTCTCGAAGCCGACCTGCGCCGCCCCATGTTGCACACCTACCTCAAACTCAGCAACGAGGTGGGGATGTCGAACGTGCTCGCCGGCACGCACACCTTCTCCGAGGCCATGCAGCTGGTGCGGGTGGACGACTACATGCCGGAGGACACCCGGAAGCGGATCCCCTCCGGCGCCGAAGACCTGCTCCTGCAGAAGAACTTGTACTGCATTTCGTCGGGACCTCTTCCCCCGAACCCATCGGAGCTCATGGGCTCCGCCAAGATGCAGGAACTGTTGCGGGCGGCGGCCGCCGCCGCCGACTATGTGATCGTCGACACCCCACCTCTTCTGCCGGCGGCGGACGCGGTGATCCTGTCGGTCCAGGTCGACGCCGTGCTGCTCACGGCCCGCCTCTTCTCGACCACCCGCGACGAGGCTCAGGCCGCCCGCGAGGTTCTGGAGCGCGTCGGGGCCCGCGTGATCGGCACCGTGGCCTTCGGGGGCAAGCTCTCGCGCAGCTACTACCGCCGCGGCTACGGCTACGGGGTGCTGGAACCGGCGGAGGCTTCGTCAAAGGAGAGGTAGGCCGGTTTCTGCCTTTGCACAGCGACGGCTAGGCCGTAGGAATGAAAGTAGCTCCGCCAACTGCTCTCTGCCGACCCGAACTGGTTCTCTCCCAAGAAGTAGTCGAGGAGAACCTCGCGCAGGCGGGTCAATTCCTTCAGGCGATGCCGATGTCTGGGGTCCGCGATAGTCAGATCGAGGAGTTCCAGCCCCCGCTCGAGTGCCATGCGACTGTATTCGGGGTTGCTCTTTTCGGCCCAGTTGAGCGCGCGCTCGACCTCGCTCCCGACGTTCGCCAACTGCTCCACGAGCGAGAGGGTCCGCCACCGGCCGGCGGCCAGCTCTCGATGCTGAGGGCTCATGGGCTGACCAGCGCGCCGAGGATACGGACGATCCTCGCACGAATCGCGGGATCATCAACACCCCGCGAGCGATTGCCTTGCGATGGGCGGATGTTGATCATCGAGTCGAACTCGATGCGCTCGTCCGCTGCCAGGTCAGGATATATGTTGATGCCCACAAGTGAGCCTGCTGGGAACCGTCTTCCAAAAGGAGCGCTTCTTCGTCGGCATGAAGCTCCGCGTCGA
>CAZDGO010000113.1:0-3103 GCA_964504825.1 uncultured Gaiellales bacterium | reverse complement strand
TGGGAACCGTCTTCCAAAAGGAGCGCTTCTTCGTCGGCATGAAGCTCCGCGTCGATGGCCATGATCTCGCGCTCCACATCGACGACGGCCTTGACGAGGTTTCCAAACCCGGCTTCGGCCATGGATGAGAGGTTCTTCAGCGCGATGGGAGTGTCGACGAGTCTCATGCCGCGATTGTGGCACAGGCGGTGGCCGTTTACACGCTCTCCGGATCGTCGATCGCACCGGGCGGCGGCAGGCCCCCGCGAAGTCGCATGGAATATACTGCTGTATAGCGAGCGGGCCCGCGTGCTCTTCGACTCTGGTCTTACGCGCGCACGACCCGCGGTCCCCACTCCGACCGCACCACATTCCGTGTGTCGACCACCAGCCGGGTCTGAGCGTAGAGCGCCGGGTCGGCGAATTCCCTGTGGGCCGTGGAGAGGACCACGCAGTCGTAGCGGCCGAACTCCTCCGCGGTCAGCGGCGCCGAGGTCAGGCAGACATCGTGATGTCGACCGGGGTGGGCCTCGGGGAAGTAGGGGTCGCAGTAGGCAACAACGACCCCGCGCTCCTGGAGCAGCTCAATGATCTCGTAGCTGGGGGATTCCCGGTCGTCGTCGATGTTGGCCTTGTAGGAGAGGCCCAGCACCAGCACCCGGGTGCTCTTGAGACTCTGGCCTTGGTCGGAGAGGGCGTCCCGCACCTTGTCCACCACCCAGGAGGGCATGCGGGTGTTGATCTCGCCTGCGAGCTCGATAAAGCGTGTCCACAGGCCGTACTCCGCCGCCTTCCACGTCAGGTAGAAGGGGTCGAGGGGTATGCAGTGCCCGCCTAGCCCCGGTCCCGGGTAGAATGGCTGATACCCGAAGGGCTTGGTCTTGGCGGCCTCGATGACCTCCCAGATGTTCACGTCCATGCGGTCGAACACCATCTTCAGTTCGTTCACCAGGGCGATGTTCACCGAACGATAGATGTTCTCGAGCAACTTCGCCGCCTCGGCCACCCGCGAGCTGCTCACCGGCACGACCAAGTCGACCGCGGCGCGGTACAGGGCCGCGGCGACGTCGGTAGATCCCGGATTCACCCCTCCCACCACTTTGGGGATGGTGCGGGTGGAGAAGTCGGGATTTCCCGGATCCTCCCGCTCGGGGGAGAAGGCTAGGAAGAAGTCCTTGGGAGTATAGAGGCCTGACGCCTCGAGCAGGGGCTGCACTTCTTCGTCGGTGGTGCCCGGGTAGGTGGTCGATTCCAGAACCACGAGCTGCCCCGGCCGCAGGTGCTCGGCCACGACTCGGGCGGTGCCGTGCACGAAGCTGAGGTCCGGCTCGCGATGCCGTCCCAGGGGCGTGGGGACGCAGATGACGATCGCATCGCACGCGGGCAGTCGGGAGAAGTCGGCAGTGGCGGTGAAGGCCGCACCTCCACAGGGGTGCTCGGCCGTGCGGGCGGCCGCTACCCGCTCCGGCCCGATGTGGCGGATGTAGCTCTTCCCGTGATCCAGAGCAGCTACTTTCTCGGGATCGACATCGAAGCCCACCACCTGGAATCCGGCCTCCACGAACACCAGGGCCAGCGGCAGTCCCACGTAGCCCTGCCCGATCACACCCACCGTGGCCGTGCGGTCGGCGATGCGCTCGAGGAGGTCGGTGGCGTGCGGGTTGAGGGCGCGCGTGGGGGTGCGTGTGGGCGTGGGCGCAGGTGCGGGGGTAGGAGTCTGCATCGTGGGCGCCATTTTATCAGGTGGCGGCGTCGGGGCGGCCCGGTCGCCTCGCGCGCTGGTCGGAAGCGGTCGTACTCGCGCGCGAGGTGTGCGACACTCATCGGCATGCGCCGAACACTACGAATAGCATGGTTGTGGGGTCCGGTGGTGATCTAAGAAGTAGTCCAGGAGAACATCGCGCAGGCGGGTCAATTCCTTCAGGCGATGTCGATGGTGTACAACCAAAGTCGCATGGAATATACTACGGTCACGTAGTACTACTGATCGCATGGAGTTAACTATGCCCACATCCAAGGTTACCCGGAAGGGCCAGGTCACGATTCCGCAGGACATTCGCGAGACTTTGGGTATCCGCGAAGGCGACAGCGTGCAGATCGTGTTGGAGAATGATCGCGTCACGCTGCGTCGGATTGTTCCGTGGGCGGAGCTGGCGGGGTCGCTCAGACATCTGGCTCATCTTGTTCCCGACGACGAGGCGGAGTTGAAGGAGCTTATTGAGGAAGCGTGGACCTCGGAAGCCGTTGAGCGACTAGCGGGCGAAGAGCGGCTGGGAGGCGAGGAGCCGCAGTGAGGGTGTCCGTTGACACAAATGTGGTGGTCCGATTTCTCACGGGGGAGCCGCCCGAAGAGGCAGAGCGGGCTCGTGCACTGTTTGACGCTGCAGCTGCCGGTATTTTCGAGTTGTTCTTGCCCACCGTTATTCTTATCGAAGCGGGATTCGTGCTCCGACGCGTGCTACGCCTGGAGCCCCCGAGGGTAGCGACCCTTCTGGGCTCGCTGGGCAACACTGCTGGACTAGTGGTGGAGCAACGCGAGGTGGTTCAGCGGACCTTGGAGCTCTTCGAGGGGAGCGCCATTCCCCTGGCCGATGCATACCTTGCGGGGTACGCGCTGGTCCGAGGCGAGTCGTTTGGTGATCCTGGGTTGCCGGCGGTGGTCAGTTTTGACCGGCATTTTGATACGGTCACGGGCCTGCGACGAATCACAAACTCATCTGAAATCGTCTGACGCAACGCGCGGCGGCGACCACCGCGGGCGCGCCCTTGCCCGCTCTGCGGTCGGCAAGGCGCACGACGTGTGGGACACTCATCGGCATGGCAGAGGTCGCTTCATGATCGTGGTGTCCTACGCCGGCGATGGGGCCCGAGGTCTCGGCCCCGTCGCACGCCGGGTGGCGCGCGGCCTGTGGGTGTGGGGCCCCATCGTGGTCTGGCTGGGGGTGATCGCTCTCACATCGGGCGAGGTCGGCGCGCATGCGAACAGTGACGTCTGGGTGTGGCGGGTCGTGCATGAGTGGCTCCCGAGCCTGCTCGGGATAAGACCATCGGCGGCCGCACCGTCGTTCCTGCCCTGGTGGGTGCGTAAGTCGGCCCACGTTGCCGAGTATGCCGTGTTGGGGGC
>CAZDGO010000112.1:0-7274 GCA_964504825.1 uncultured Gaiellales bacterium | reverse complement strand
CGTTCCCCGGACTCGTGCGCGACCTGCAGCGGGTCATCGGCGACGAGGCCCGCGAGCAGTTCCGCGGTGCGTCCGGGGGGCGAGATCCCGACGTGGTCGCGGCGTGCGTTGGCGGCGGCTCCAACTCGATCGGGATGTTCACGGCGTTCGTGGGCGCGCCCGGGGTCCGGCTCGTCGGCGTGGAGGCGGGCGGTCGCGGGTCGCAGCTGGGGGAGCACTGCTGCTCGATCACCCAGGGTCAACCCGGGATCCTGCACGGCGCGATGACTTATCTGCTGCAGGATCCGCAGGGCCAGGTCGCCGCCACCCACTCGATCTCAGCCGGCCTTGACTATCCGGGTGTGGGGCCCGAGCACGCCTGGTTGCACGACGCCGGGCTGGCCGGCTACGTCGGGGTCACGGACGACGAGGCGCTGGACGGGTTCAGAGCTCTCGCCCGCACCGAGGGCATCATCCCGGCGCTGGAACCATCGCACGTGATCGGCTGGCTGCTTCGCCGGCCGATCCCTCCCGGTTCCCGGGTGCTCGTGTGTCTGTCGGGCCGGGGCGACAAGGACATGGACACCGTGCGGGAGGCGCTGGGACGGGGACGGGCGTGACCGGGATCCTCGAGGCCGTCCTGCGCGCTCGGCTCGCCGGCGGCGGTCGGTGCTTCGTCCCGTACGTCACCGGCGGATTCCCCGGGGTGGACGCCGATCTGCTTCGCGCCCTCCAGGACGCCGGGGCCGATGCGATCGAAGTTGGCATCCCGTTCTCGGATCCGGTGATGGACGGCGGGGTGATCCAGCAGGCGTCGGCCGCGTCGCTCGAGGCCGGAACCCGTCCGAGCGACGTGCTCGACACGATCGCGAAGGCCGCCCTGGACGTCCCCGCCGCGGTGATGACCTACGTGAATCCGGTTTACCGCCGCGGCTACGACTCCATGCTGGACGAGGCGAGCCGGGCCGGCGTCTCCGCCTTCATCGTGCCCGATCTGCCCTTCGACGAGGCCGGCGACTGGATCGCGGCCTGCCGTGCGCGTGAGGTCGCCACCGTGTTCCTCCCCGCGCCCGGTGAGAGCGCAGCCCGGCTTGTGGCGATCGCGGACGCCGCGCGTGGCTTCGTGTACTGCGTGTCGACGTTCGGGGTCACCGGGGCGCGAGACCGGCTGGCCGGCACCGCCCTCGAACTGGTCGGATCGCTGCGAGGGGTCACGGATCTTCCTCTGCTGGTCGGGGTGGGCATCGGCACGCCGGAACAGGCATCCGAGGCGTGTGGGTTCGCCGACGGGGTGGTGGTTGGCAGCGCGCTGATGGCGCGCCTGGTCGAGGGCGATCCCGAAGGCGCGGTCGAGCTCGCACGGCGGTTCCGAGCCGCGATCCCTGCCTGAGGCATCCTGGGGACGGCCCGGCCACGTACACCCTTCGGGGGCACGGAGCCCCTGATTGGCCTCGGAAGCCGGGATGTGGTACTCACGCCCTAGCTTTCGATCGTCAAAGGAAGGGGGGTCTATGAAGCATCGCAACTGGATCACGACGTGCGCGCTCGTGAGCGTGCTTGCGATCGTCGGAGCGGCGTGCTCGAACGACAGCAGCACCCCACCCGTCGACGGTACGTCGACCGGTGGCGGCGGAGAGAGGATCGCGGTCACCGTGTACGGGCAAGGCGCCTGGACGGGGGGTGTCAGCTCGCTGGTGCTTCCGAGCATGCAAGGGGCCCAGATCCATTTCGACGAGTTCAACGCCGATCCGGAGTACCCCGCGACGATTACGTTCACGCAGGCGGACACCCAAGGCAGCGGGGACAACGCACCCCCGGTTGCCCAGGAAGCAGCCCAGGATTCCAACACCGTGGCCATCTTCGGGCCGGCCTTTTCAGGTGAGAGCCAGACCTCCGGCGACACCTACAACGAAAGCCAGATCCCCTTCATCACGGCATCGGCCACCTCCGTGGTGCTGGCCGGGTTCGATTGGGAGTACTGGTACCGGGCTGTGGGGAACGACGACGCGCAGGGTCGCTTGGCGGCGGAATGGGTGGCCAACGTCATCGCGCCCAAAAAGCTCTACATCCTGCACGACAACACAACCTACGGGAAACCCCTAGCCGAGACCGTCGAAGCCGCCGCAAGGGACGCAGGGGTGGAGATCGTGGGGAAGACGGGTATCGCCGAGCCGGCCATCGACACAGGAACCACCGTGGACTTCGCATCCATCATCAGCGACATCAAGACGTCGGAGGCAGACACGGTGTTCTTCGGCGGCTACTTCGTGGACAGCGGCCCGTTCCTGAACCAGGCTCGCGCTGCAGGGCTCGATGTTGCCCTCGTTTCCGGAGACGGATCGGTCTCGGGGGACTTCGTGAGTCTGGCCGGCGAAGAAGCGGCCGAGGGCGCCTACCTGCTGGCGCCCAGCAACATCGACGCGGACTTCGCGGACCGGTACAACCAGGAGTTCGGTGGAGAGGCCCTGTCCATACCGGTGTACGCCGCTGAGGGCTACGACGTGGCCGGCATGATCGGGGAGGGGATCAAGCAAGCGATCGAGGATGGGGCGACGACGCCCGAAGACATCCGCGCAGGGATCAAGACGTACCTCGACTCCCTGACGACGGGCGGCACGTACGAGGGCGCGGCGAAGACCTACTCGTTTGACCCCGAGAGCCACGAGCTGTCGACTGCAGCCGACGAGCTCTACTACTTCTATCAGGTGACGAACGGAGCGGTGAAGAACCTTGGCAACGCCGTGGAGGTGCTCGGGGGATAGCTGGGCGTCTACCTAAGAAGCACAGGAGGGGCAGGCAGCGGCGCCTGCCCCTCCTCCATCACACGGCCACACGGCCTTGAACTGCGGGACCACGCTATGGATTGCCTAAACGGGATCGCCGATCAGTTCTGGGAGCAAACCCGCAACGGCCTCACCCTGGGCGCGATTTACGCCATGATCGCCCTCGGGTACACCATGGTGTATGGGATCCTCCAACTGATCAACTTCGCGCACTCCGAGGTGTTCATGGTCTCGACCGTCGTGACCCTGCACGCGGTCACCGAATGGTACGGCGTGAAAGAGCCGCTTGGTGGCGTAGCCCTCGTGTTGGTGATGGTCGGCACCTTGGTCCCGGCCATGTTCGCCTCGGGGCTCACTGCAGTGGCGATCGAGCGGCTCGCTTATCGCCCCCTCCGCAAGAGGGGAGCTCCGCGGCTCTCCTTTCTGATCAGCGCCATCGGGGCTTCCTTGGCCATCCAGTACCTGTTCGCGCTCATGGATGGCCGGCACTCGCTGCTGTTCTTCACGCTCCCGAACCTGCAGGGCTTCGCCCCTCGCCCGATCCCTGCGGTCATGGAGACTCGCACTGTCTTCTCCGCGTTCGGAACACGGTTCACGAACAGGCAAATGCTGGTGATCGCCGTCGCCGTCGGGATGATGTTCCTGCTGGACAGGTTCGTGCGCAAGACGCGGCTGGGAAGGGGGATGCGCGCCGTGGCGCAGGATCCCGAGACCGCCTCCCTGATGGGCGTGAGCATCGACCGCGTTGTGGTCACGACGTTCTTCCTGGGTGGCCTCATGGCTGGGGCTGCGGGGTTCCTATACGTCACGCTGCTCGGAGCACCATCCCATTGGGCCATCGGCTTCCTCCCGGGGATCAAGGCGTTCGCCGCCGCCGTCCTCGGAGGAATCGGGAACATCCATGGTGCCATGCTGGGCGGGATGCTGTTGGGGTTGGTTGAGGCGCACGGTACGGCATGTGTTGGGGCGCAGTGGCAGACGGCGATCTCCTTCGTGGTTCTGGTCGGAGTTCTTATGCTCCGCCCCAGTGGGATCCTCGGAGAGCGGGTGAGGACCTGATGGGCGATTCAACCGGCCCGAGCAGGCAGGCCCAGCGTTCTTTCTTCTGGCGCGCAGGAGCGGCGGCAGGGGAGATGCGGCGCAAACTACGCCACGGCATCGCAGGATCGTTGGCTCCAGTCGACAGGAGGGCACAGCATGCCAGGCGGTGGATAAAGACCCGTCGGAGTTGGACGTATCCGGTGCTCGCAGTGCTCGGGATCGGGATTGCGGCCATCTTGCCGCTTCTGGGGGATTGGGTCGCGTTGCCCGATTGGCTGCGACGAGCGACGAGCGGCAGCGCCATGGCCAGATTTGCGCTGTTCGCGTTGTTCGCATTGGGATTGAACGTCGTGGTCGGATTCGCAGGACTGTTGGACCTCGGCTACGTGGCTTTCTGGGCGATCGGGGCGTACACGGCGGGGCTCCTGTCCGGCGCGGCCGAATTCTCCAGAGCGATCCGAACGCCTACCTCGGGGGTCATCGCTCGGCCGGAGTGGGAGGCGTGGATGTGGCTTATCCTCGTCGTGGCCCTGTTGGTGGCAGTGCTCGCCGGCATCCTTCTGGGTTCACCCACGTTACGGCTCAGAGGAGATTACCTCGCCATCGTGACTCTCGGGTTCGGGGAAATCATCCGCACGTCTGCGAAGAACTTCGAATCCATCACGCTCGGACCCCAGGGGATCTCGAGCATCCCGCACCCTGCGATCGCGATCGGCAGTTTCAAACTGGAGTGGGGGACGGTCCTGGACAACAAATACTACTGGCTGCTGCTCAGCTTCGTCGTGGTGTGGATCATCGCCATCTCCCTCCTCGATCGTTCTCGGATCGGCCGAGCTTGGGTCGCCATTAGGGAGGACGAAGTGGCGGCGGCAGCGATGGGGGTGCCGGTTGTGCGAATGAAGCTAACGGCCTTCGTCATCGGTGCCTGCACGGCCGGTGTGGGTGGAGTCGTGTTCGCGCAGCAGATCAACACCATCAGTCCGGGAACATTTGGCATCATCCAGTCTGTCCTGATCCTTTGCATGGTGGTCATCGGCGGGATGGGATCCATCGTAGGGGCGCTGGTGGGCGCCGCCATCATCGTGCTCGTGCCGGAGATATTCAGAGGATTCGACGAGTATCGGTTCTTCGCGTTCGGGGTAGCCCTCATCGTGGTGATGATCTTCCGGCCGCAGGGGCTCGTGCCATCGAAGCGACGGAAGGCCGAGCTGAAGGGGGCGGTCCGAGAGGAGCGGCTCTACGATGCCTCGACCCAAGGAAGTGGGGCGGCGTGAGAGCGCCGGCGGTGCTCGAAGTTACAAAAGTGTCGAAGGACTTCGGGGGACTCCGCGCGCTGAGGAACCTGGACCTTTCCTTGAACGAGGGCGAGATCTTTGGATTGATAGGTCCCAACGGAGCCGGCAAGACGACGCTCTTCAACCTCGTCACTGGGATCTTCCCGCCCACGCAGGGCTCGATCGCCTTCCAAGGGGAAGAGATCCTCGCGACAAGAATCATCGGCGTCTGGACGAGGCGCCGCCGACCCGACGAGATCACCAGGCAGGGGATCGGTCGCACCTTCCAGAACATCCGTCTCTTCCAGAACATGACCGCGCTCGAGAACGTGATCGTGGGAACGGACGCCCACCACCGACAGGGAGTGTTTGACGCAATCTTCCGCACGGGGCGCCAACGTCGGGAGGACCGGGACGGCCAGGACGAGGCAGAGCGTCTCCTCGAGTTCGTGGGGATTCATCGATACGCGAACGAGGTTGCCGGCTACCTCTCCTACGGGGACCAGCGGCGCGTGGAGATCGCCCGCGCACTCGCGACCAGACCCAAACTACTGCTCTTGGACGAACCAGCCGCCGGGATGAATCCCACCGAGAAGGCGCAGCTGATGGGGCTTATCACTCAGATCCGAGACCAGGACGTAACGATCCTCATCATCGAGCACGATATGCGCGTGGTGATGGAGATCTCCGACCGCGTAGCGGTGCTCGACTACGGGGAGAAGATCGCCGAAGGCGAACCGGCAGCCATCCAGCGGGATCCCAGGGTCATCGAGGCGTATCTGGGCCCAGGGCCTGAGGATCCAGACCAGGGCGACGGTAGTTCGGGGGGGAATGGGGATGCCTCCTCTCCTTGAGCTCAGCGGCGTCCGGGTCCGCTACGGAGGTATCGAAGCGGTAAAGGGCGTTTCGCTCCGGGTCGACGAGGGCGAGATCGTGACGCTGATTGGCGGAAACGGCGCGGGTAAGACGACCACCCTGAAGGCCATATCGGGTATCCAGCGCTCCGCTGCGGGGACGATCGTATTCAGGGGGGAACGGATCGAGGCTCTTGCCGCGCACGAGATCGTGGGGCTCGGGATCTGTCAGGCGCCCGAAGGCCGAAGGATCTTTCCTAGGATGAGCGTCCAAGAGAATCTCGCTATGGGCGCCTACATCCGAGACGATGACGTTCGTTCCGACTTCGATCGGGTCTTCGATCTTTTCCCCGTTCTGAGGGAGCGGTCGGCTCAGGTGGGGGGAACGCTCTCGGGCGGGGAACAACAGATGCTCGCGATCGGGCGCGCCCTGATGTCGCGTCCGGCGCTCTTGATGCTCGATGAGCCTTCCCTTGGCCTCGCTCCCATACTCGTGGGCCGCATCTTTGCCCTACTTCGAGAGATCCACAGCCAGGGCACCACGATCCTGCTCGTCGAGCAGAACGCGAATCAGGCGCTACAACTCGCGGACCGCGGATACGTACTCGAGTCGGGTGTTGTCGTGCTCGAGGACTCGGCAGGCAACCTGCTTGGGAACGACCAGGTTCGGAAGGCCTACCTCGGGGAGGAGTAGCCGCAACGGTGGACCCCGCTTCAGGAAGTCCCCCCTGTTCGGCTCCGGCGAGCAGTGAGATCAGTGCGGACCATGCCGTCGAAACTCACGAGCAAGTCATGCCGAGCTCGTCGGCAGCGCGGAGGGCGCGACCGATGCGCCTTCGAACGGTGCTCAGTTGGGTGGCCTCGACACTGGTGGCTTTCGCCCTCGGGTTCGCCACACCCGCGACCGTTCTTGCGGAGGCGGATGCGTGCACGATCACCGGCACGAGCGGCGACGACGAGTTGTTCGGGGGCAAGGGTAGCGACACGATGTCGGCAGGCCAGGGCGCGGATGTCTCCAGCGGCGGCGCGGGCAGCGACTTCAGCGTCGTGTCCTCCACCGGGAACGATTCTTGGAACGGCGGCGCCGGTCGAGACCATCTCACCGATTTCTCGAGCATCGATTCCATCAGCGGCGGTCCAGGCAACGACACCTGCGCACGGTCGAGGATCAGATCCAATGCTTCGCGGAGTGAGACACGGGACGATGGTGACGCGGTGCCGGGAGAGGGGGTCGAACCCTCACGGGCCGAAGCCCACGGGCTTTTGAGGCCCGCGCGTCTGCCAGTTCCGCCATCCCGGCCGGCCCCGTCTGGGCCTCCGTAGACTACAGGCCCGTCCGCCCC
>CAZDGO010000111.1:0-7309 GCA_964504825.1 uncultured Gaiellales bacterium | reverse complement strand
CGTTCGCTCGTTCGCCCAGGCCTCGAACGGCCCCTCCGGGCCCGTGCCGACGCCGGCAGGGGCGGCCGTCAACTCCCGGGCCCGGGCGGGGCCGATGCCGGGAACGAGCAGCAGTGCCCTCATGCCCGCGATCTGATCGCGGGGATTCTCGGCCAGACGCAGAAAAGCCAGCAGGTCTTTGACGTGGGCCATCTCCACGAACTTCAGGCCCCCGTATTTGACAAACGGTATGTCGCGCCGGCCGAGCTCAAGTTCGAGAGCAAGGCTGTGGTGCGACGCGCGGAAGAGCACCGCCTGCTTTCGCAGAAGGAGTCCTGCCTCCCGGTGGTCGAGGATGGTCTCTACGAGGAACCCCGTCTGAGTGTCTTCGTCCTCGCACAGCACGAGCTGAGCCGCCTCTCCCTGCGTGCGGTCGGTCCAGAGGTTCTTCTCGTACCGCTCGCCTGCCTGCGCGATGACGCGGTTGGTGACATCGAGCAGTGGGGCGGTGCTGCGGTAGTTGCGTTCCAGGGTGACGACTGTGGTGTCGGCGTACTGCGAGGGGAAATCGAGGATGTTCCGCACCGTGGCCCCGCGGAACGAGTAGATGGATTGGGCGTCGTCGCCCACCACGGTGACACCCGTACCGTCTGGGCGGAGCAGGCTGACTATCTCGGCCTGCAACGAGTTCGTGTCTTGATACTCGTCCACCAGCACGCGATCGAAGCGCGCCCGCACCGCTCCGCCCGCCACGCGGTCTCGGAGGAGACCGCGCCAGAACAGCAGGAGATCGTCGTAGTCGAGCACGGACTGCTCGGCCTTGCGGTCGACGTAGCCGCCGAAGAGCGCCCGCAGGTCGTCGGCGTGATAGCTGCACCAGGGGAAGGCGCTCTCCAGAACCAGGTCGAGCGGCCGGCCGGTATCCACGCAGCGGCTGTATATGTCGAAACAGGTGGCCTTCTGCGGAAAGCGACGCTCACGACGCGCGAGGCCCAGCTCGGTGCGCACGAAGTTCAGGAGGTCTTCGGCATCCGTTCGGTCGAGGATGGTGAACCCCGGATCCAGGCCGATGGAGCGACCGTGGAGGCGCAGCAGCCGGGTCGCCATGGCGTGGAACGTGCCTCCCCACACCGAGCTGTTGCCTGCTCGAGTGGGTGCCCCAGACATTCCAGCGGAGTGGCGGACGCGCAGAAGGGCGTCGACCCGACGAAGCATCTCTCCGGCCGCGCGTCGGCTGAAGGTGAGCAGCAGTATGCGACCGGGATCCACCCCGGTGGCGATCTGGTAGGCCACTCGGTGGGCCAGCGTAGTGGTTTTTCCGGTGCCGGCGCCGGCGATGATCAGGAGGGGTCCGTCGCCGCACGAGGCCGCCTCGCGCTGGCGGTCGTTCAGCGTGCCCAGTGAGCTTTCGACGGCCGCCGTCCTGGCTATCTCGTTCGTCGATCTTTGCATGCCGTAGCCTCCTCGTCGCCTGTTGAAGAGACTACGTGACGGCTCGGACAGAACAGGCCGGCGCCAGGAGTGGGACTTCTCCACCAGCACAACACCGAGGATAGACGGGCCCGAATGCGCGCCTACCGCGGCGCTGACGAGCCGCCAAAGGGCAGCCTTAGCCGCGCGTTGACTCCGGGCTCAGGCGCGGGTGAGCCAGCCCCGCACGGCCTCTTCGACGCCGTCGCGCGTGCCCTCGACCGTCTGTGCGAAACGCTCAGGCAGGTCCGCCAGCTCGGCCAGGGGACCGGGCACGTCTTCAGCGGGCGCGAGGCGCTGTACGGCGGCCAAGAGCTCAAGCCCGGTCAGGTGGGAAGCGCCCGGCGGCAGGGGTTCGCCGTACGGGATGCGATGCAGTGCCTTGTAGACATCGGTGCCGAACTTGGCCCAGTGGGCAGTCGACACCACGAGCATGGGAGTGTCGCCCCGGTGCCGTTCCGCCGCGTCCCAGGCGACGGCGGTGTGGGGGTCGAGAAGGTAGCCATGGCGGTCGAAGACCTCTTTGATCACGTAGAGGCTGCGGTCGTTGCTGACGTAGTCGCCGACAAAGAGGTCACTGAGTGCGGCGAACGTGTCGTCGTCGACTCGGAACACGCCCGTGGCCGAGAGGTCGGCCATCCATCCGTTCACCCGCTCAGGATCACGGCAGAGTTCGTAGAGAAGTCGCTCGAGGTTCGATGAGATGAGTATGTCCATGGAAGGGGATGGGGTAGTCACGAATTCCCGGCCGGCGATGTCGTACACGCCGCTGCCGATGAAGTCGGCCAGCACGTTGTTCTCGTTCGAGGCGCACACTAGGCGGCCCAGCGGAACGCCCATCCGCTTTGCGTAGTAGGCGGCGAGGATGTTGCCGAAGTTGCCGGTGGGCACGCACACGTCCAGGGGATCCCCGGGAGCCACTGCGCCGCGGCTGGCCATGTCGGCGTATGCGCTCGCGTAATAGACGATCTGGGGAAGCAACCGTCCCCAGTTGATGGAGTTGGCCGAGGAGAGCTCGATGTGTTCCTGTTCGCGCAGCTCGCCGTTGAACCCGGCGTCGTTGAAGGCGGCCTTGACCGCGTTCTGGCAGTCGTCGAAGTTCCCCCTCACCCCGAAGACGGCCACGTTGTCGCCGCGCTGGGTGACCATCTGCCTGCGCTGGATATCGGATACTCCGTCGACCGGGTAGAAGACGGCGATGCGCGTGCTCTCCCTGTCGGCGAAGCCCTCCAGAGCGGCCTTGCCCGTGTCGCCCGAGGTGGCCACCAGCACCAGATAGTCGGGCACATCTTCGCCCGCCGCACGTCGCATGGAAATGGCCTCGGAGAAGAAGTGGGGCATGCACTGCAAAGCCATGTCCTTGAAGGCCGACGTGGGGCCGTGCCACAGTTCGAGTACGTGCAGCCCCGGTGCCACCTCCACCACGGGAGCGATCTCGGGATGGTCGAAGTTCGTGCCGAACGCCTGAGCCATCAGCGCCGTGACTCGCTCTTCCGCAACGTCAACGCCGAACCGCTGGAAGACCCGGGCTGCCCGCTCGTGATACGCCAGCTCCGCCAGCCCTATCACTTCCGACAGGCCGAGTCCGGGCAGGCTGTCGGGCACGTAGAGCCCCCCGCCACAGGCGATGCCCTTGATGATCACCTCGGTGAACGTAGGGTGCGAAGAATCAAGGCCGCGGGTGTCGTGATAGCGGATGATGTCCATGATCATATGGTACCAGGCCGCCCTCCCGCCGGTCCAGAGAAGCCGGGGCCGACGGCGTGCATCTCCTGCAGCCGCTGCCTCGCGGCCTGTTTTCACGACCTCCTGGTTCGCTGCTGTGTGAACGGGCTTCCGAAAAGCTCGGCAACCCGGCGGAACCGATAGGAGAAGACCGCCCGCAACTGGATCGCGACCGCGAACCCCGCCAGCCGTCCCAGCGCGCCGAACGGGAGACGGTAATCCACCCGATCCTCCATGACGGTCGCGCCCTCTTCGGCCGGTTCGAACCAATGGGTGTGGATCCACGAGTGGTAGGGGCCCTCAACCTGCTCATCGACGAACCCCCGGCCTGGGTCGAGCCGCAGGATCCCGGTTTTCCAGCGCATGGGGATGCCGAAGAACCGCAGCCGGTACTCCAAGTGATCGCCCGCCGCGAGGCTCCCCTCGGGCGCCTCGACGATGTAGAAGCCGAGCCAGCGGGGGGTGATGTCTCTGAGGTTGTGGGCGGATTCGAAGAAGGGGAAGACCTCGGCCACGTGGCGGGGGATCAGCTGCCGTCGCCGGATGGGGAACGGCCGGATGGTCGCGTTGCGGCTGCCTGCGTCGGGTGGGAGTCTGTACGCGGGCCCGTTCCTGGTTGCGGGGTCATGTCCGGCAGGTGCCCACTACGTAGCGCCGCCGGTGAGGAGCCCGCGCGCAACCTCCGGGTTCTGATCTACAACTTGAAGCATGCGAAGCGCAACGTCGCTCGGGACGCGCCGGCCCTGTTCCCAACTCTGGACGGTCTTCTTCGAGACGTTCAATGTCGCGGCGAACACCGCCTGTGACATCTGTAGCCGCAAACGGAGGTCGGTGATCTGCCTCGGCGTTGGCGTGGGGGGCGGGGCGGGAAGCTCGACGGTTGAGAGCGTGAGCCTGCCACTCGAATAGTTGATGCTGTCCTCGAGCCCTTTCTTGATCTGCTCGAAGACACTGCCGGTGCGCTCACTGGTCATCGCTTCGATCGTTCCCTTCCGGTCATTCTGAGGCTTCTCGCTTGGCCTGCAGTGCGAGCGCGGCGAGGATGCCGCGTTGCGCGGCCGAGAGATCATCTCTCTCGTCCTTGCCGTAGATGGCCACCAGATCGATGCGTCCCGCCGCGGGGATGGTCAAGTAAATGACCCGTGCTCCGCCCCTTGTTCCGTTGCCGCGGCCGATGTCCTGCACGCGGACCTTTCGCAGGCCGCCACAGCCTGGAATCACAGCTCCCTTGGTCGGATCGGCGATAATCTGGTTTTGGAACGCACGGTAGCCCTCCCCGTCCATGAATTCTGCCAGGCGATTGGAGAAACCTCGGCTCTCGACGAAGATCATTATACTACTGAGTAGTACATCACCATAGCCACCCGTATCATTGGATGACTTTCGCGTCTCGCCGGACAGGTGGCCATTCGCTATTGGTTGTATGTTGGGTCTTGTTGGACCGCCCCGCGGGCGGCAGTGACGTAACGGCAAACATGTGATATATGGGAACTTGATGACAAGACCAATCGAGTGAGCATCCCGCGCCATGGGGAACTCCCCAGGACGTCGCCCAGGTGAAGAAGGTCACCATCGAAGTTTGGCCGCGTTTCTCGGTTCGCCATGCCGCTCCAGACGTTGCCACTATCGTAACCACCTCGTCACTCGAAGCCCAGCTGGTGGCCCGTCGAACCGGGGCGCCCCGACCTCGAGGATCTGGCGTCCGCAGCCGGCTTCTGAGGCCGACCATCCCTACGCCGTATTCCCCTCTAGCTACAGGTGACGCAGGCAACGTGGCGTGCTAGAACCCTAGCCACTGGGTAGCACATTGCCGCGCCACGTGGCGCGGCGACGACCGCGCTCGAGCTTCACACCAGCAGTCGGCCGGTTTCATGAGGTCGTCGGCACGTATCGACCGGGAGGGTTGACTCACCATGAAGGTACTCGTGATCGGCACGGGCGGCGTGGGCGAGTGCGCGGCGACCATCGCCAAGCGTCGCGATCCTACGGGCGAGTGGCTGCAGGCGTGCGTCATGTCCGACTACAGTCTTGAGCGTGCCACCCGGTTCTCGCAGAAGCTGAACGACCCGCGCTTCCCCGCCGAGCAGGTGGATGCGGGCAACGTCGCGCAGATGGTTGCCCTGGCCAAGAAACACGGCGTCGACCTGATCTTCAACGCGGTCGCGCCCAACTTTAACCAGGCCATCCTGGCGGCGGCCCTCGAGGCCGGCATCGACTACATGGACACCGCCATGACCCTATCCGAGCCGCACCCCACCGATCCCTTCAACCAATGCGGGTTGAAGCTGGGCGACGAGGAGTTTCCCCTCAACGACGCGTTTGCCCGCAAGGGTCGGCTGGCCATGGTCGGCTGCGGCGTAGAGCCCGGCATGGCCGACCTCTTCGCCCGCTACGGCGCCGACCACTTCTTCGACGAGGTGGAGGAGATCGGCATTCGCGACGGTTCCAATCTGGAGATCCCGGGCTTCAGCGGCATCAGCTTCGGCTTCTCCATCTGGACGACCATCGAGGAGTGCACCAACCCGGCCATCGTCTGGGAGGCGGGCACCGGCTGGCGCACCGTGGCGCCGTTTTCCGAGCCGGAGCCGTTCTGGCTTCCCGAAGGCATCGGCCTGGTCGAGGTGGCCCACGTGGAGCACGAGGAGGTTATCTCCATCGGCCGCTCGGCGCACTTACTGAAAGGCGTGAAGAAGGCCACCTTCAAGTACGCCCTGGGCGACGAGTTCATGAACGCTATGGAGGTCTTCAAGGCCGTCAACATGGACAACAAGGAGAAGATCCGGGTGGGCGACGTCATGGTGTCGCCGCGCGATGTCCTCGCCGCCGCCGCGCCCGACCCCATGGAGATCGGCCGGCGTTACGTGGGCAAGACGGCTGCCGGCACCTGGATCCGGGGCAAGAAGGACGGTCTCACCCGCGAGATCTACCTCTACCAAGTGGCCGATAGCCAGGAGTGCGTGGAGAAGTACGATCAGCAGGTGGTGCAGGCGCAGACGGCCTTCACGCCGGTAGTCCTCTGGGAGCTGATGACGGCCGGCAAGTGGGCCGGCTACAAGGGTAACCCCGCAGGTGGCGTGCGCTGCCCAGAGGAGTTCCTGGCCGACGACTACGTGGCCCTGATGGCCGACTACGAGTTCCCCGGAGGGCTCCTAGAGATGGAGTCGGAGTACAAGCTGGCCCAGGATCGCGGGGCGCTTGTGGCGCCGGCGGCGTCGGGGCGCCTGGGGTAAGGCCATGAGTGCATCATGGGCGAAGCGGCCCAACGTCGCCCATGCCGGCATGGTTTACGGGGCATGGGCTTGGGGCTGCAAGATTCGTTGCATATAGTTGCTAATGCAACCGAAGCGGTGGATCGGCAATCCGGGTTAGGTGGTGTACGATGGTTGGTGGCATCGCAAACTGTCACGTGTCCGCGGTGTGTTCGAGCTGGGCCTGAAGGGAGTACTGGTGTATCTCACGGCGATCGTTGAACGGGAAGGGTCGGGTTTCGTGGCCCTGTGTCCCGAGTTGGATGTTGCCAGTCAGGGGGACTCCATCGAAGAAGCGACTCGGAATCTCCGCGAGGCCGTTGAGCTGTTCCTTGAGTGTGCCGAACCGCTGGAGATCGAGGAGCGCTGGCGCGGCGAAGTGTACGTGACTCATTTCGAAGCTTCTCGTGGCGCGGCTTAGAGTCCTTTCGGGCCGCGAGGTCTGCAACATCCTCGAGCATCACGGGTTCGTCGAGGTCAGACGACGCGGCAGCCATATCGTCATGCAGAAGAGCGCTGGCACGACGACCGTCACCGTTCCCGTTCCCGACCACAGAGAACTCCGTATCGGGACTGTGCAGTCCATCATTCGTCAGTCCGGACTCTCCCGGGCGGAGTTCGAAGAAGTCTGATCGCGGAGGCGCGCCGCTACACGTGATTGCGCAGCTTGAGCTCCAACGGGTGGGGATGCAGGTAGACCTGCTCGCTTAGGTACGGTTCCTCGAACCGGCGCACGTAGTGGTTGAGCAGGGCTGCCCCAGGAGGCAGGCACTCACTCCTAGGCGGATGGTCACGGGCTCACGATCCCCGGGGCACGGCTGATTCGGAGTCGCGAGAGCGCCACGCCCGCCAGGGCCAGGATTTCCGACCCCAGGCCCGTACTTGGT
>CAZDGO010000110.1:0-7325 GCA_964504825.1 uncultured Gaiellales bacterium | reverse complement strand
ACTCCAGGCGGTGAATCCGCGACCCGCGGCCAGCGCCACCAGTGGGCCGGCCTCTCTCCGTTCTGGCGGTGACGTGCCCCCGGCAAGAAAGCCGCGCTGTCCGGCAAGATTCTCGAGGCCGGCCGCATCCACGTGACGATGCACCATTTCGACGAGTTCAGGGGATAGGGGCAGGCTCCACGGGCCGGGAGCCGGAGTGTCCCAGCCGGGTTCGTCTCCTTGGTAGACGCACCCCACCACCGGGGCAGGCGCTCCCGACAGAGCCCGCCGCAAAACCCCCTGGTGATCGTGGTTGCGCACGCCCGTCAGCACCAGCCCCGCCAGATTAACACCGCTCAGCCGATCTCCGAACCCCTTCACAAGGGCGGAGATGCCCGAGCCCCACCCACGGCAGTCAAGAACCAGCGCCAGCGGACAATCGAGCTCTCGGGCGATTCCGGCGGGCGACCACGGACCCGGCAGTACGTCATCGACGACCCCATGACTCGTGGTGAGAACCGACAGGTCGGCGCCGCGCACCGTGCGCTCGTAGAGCGCCGCCAAGGTCTCGGCGTCGTACAGGGCGGGATCGAGAAACGAGCTGCCTTCCCACCGGTCCCACGCAGCCGTCGGACTGACGGCCCCGAGGTGATGAAAACGCACCTGGCGGAGTCCGGCGCCGATGATCTCAGCGATCCCCGCCGCGAGGAATCCGGCGAGACCGGTGCGATGCGTAGGAGCCAGAAGGATGCGAGGGGCCGACACTGAACACCACTCCTTAGGTCTAGACCTACCGCGACGGAGTCGCCGGGAGCCAGAATCCTACACCAATCGACCCTTTTTGCCGAATAGGCTAGCGTGGCAACGGTCCTCGACAGACTGCGGCGCAGCTACCTGCGCCTCGACGACATACTGGTGGCCCGCAGCGTACTGAGCGGGTCGCTCGCAGTCGCGGCCGCGGTGCTGGCCGATTCCCACGAATCAGTCACCTTCGACTGGTGGATGGCGCTGCCTCTCATACTTGTCGCACTGAGTAACATCCCCTTCTTCCTCTTGTCGATGAAAGGTCATAGGCAGCTGGTTGCGTGGGCCATGGTGATGATAGACACCGCGTTCATCACCTATTTGGTGCACTACACCTCCGGAGTGCAGAGCGCCGTCTCGATCTTCTACCTGTGGCCCATCATCGGTTCAAGCCTCCTCCTTGGCACTCGGGCCAGCTATCTCACCGCCGCGCTGTCGGCCACGCTCTACCTCGGCTTGGCGGTTGCAGAAGCCGGCGGTTGGCAGCCCAGCAATCTTCTCGCCAGCCAGGGAGTATCGGCGGTGGCAGGACTCGACGCAGTCATGGTGCGGGTGAGCGGGTTCCTACTGATCGCCCTACTCTCCGGCATGCTCTCAAACGCTTTGTTGCAGTCGAACGCACAATTGACGGAAGCGAAGTCCCTTCTGGAACGAGAATTACAGCGCGTGCAGTTGGCCAACCATCGGCTGACGCTGCTGGACGAGGTCGGGCGCATCCTCGGACGGATACAGGATCTTGAGATCCTTCTGCCACGTGCATTGGTGCGGGTGGCCAGTTTCGTGGGGGTCGACACCGGGCTCATCGTGCTGTTCTCGAAAGAGACGAGCGATGTCCGCGTCGTGGCTAGACACGGCATCGACGAGGCGACACTGAGGGCCTTCATCTCGGCCGGCCTGCCCGTCAAAGTCGAGAAATCCCGAGAGATCGTGATAGGCGAGGAAGACCAAGAGGGTCGTTTCGACCGCGCCTTCAAAGCCTTGAACAAAGCGGGTTTCGGCGACTTCTTGGTCGCGCCCCTTCGTGTGGGCGACGAGTATCTCGGTAACCTGTATCTCTTCGGCCGTGCGGCCGCTCAGTTCAAGAAAGCCGACCTCATACCCTTTTCAAGTCTCACGATCCAGCTGGCTATCGCTATCAAGAACGTGCTTTTCACCAAGGAATTGAAGGAGGCCAACGAAGAGCTGTTGCATCTCGACCAATTGAAGAGCGACTTCCTCGCCACCATGAGCCATGAGCTCCGCACGCCGCTCACCTCCGTGATCGGCTACAGCGACATGATGCTCTCTGGGATCACCGGCGAGGTGACCGACAAGCAGAAAGGCTTCCTGAGGAGCATCCTCACCAGCGCGGAAACGCTGCTCAACCTCATCAACGATATCCTCGACCTTACCAGGATCGAAGCCGGGAAGCTGGAGCTCAACTTAGAGCCCGTGGAACTGCGCTCGGTGCTCATCTCCATCATCTCAGTAGCAAAGCCACGAGCGCGTGACAAGAAGATCCAGATCTCCACGTTCCTGCCCACCGACCTGCCGACACTGCACGCCGACCCCGCCAAACTGGGGCAGATCCTTCTCAACCTGCTCACCAACGCCATCAAGTACACGCACGAGACGGGCAAGGTGGGCATCGAGGCCAGGGTGCTCCCCGCGGGCATCGTCGAGATCCGAGTCACCGACACCGGCATCGGCATCTCGCGCGAAGACATCTCGCGCGTATTCGAACGATTCACGCAACTAGACAGCTCGTCTACGCGCAATCAGGGAGGCACCGGCTTGGGCCTCGCGATCACCAGGGATCTGATCGAACTTCACGGCGGAACAATCAAGGTACAATCGCAGCTAGGAAAGGGCACTAGCTTCACGTTCACCATACCCATGGCCGCCGGTCAACAGGACCACCTGGCGATGGGGAAGCTCGGATAGGAGGACATCGTGGCGCATATCGTCGTGGCGGACGACGACCCAGACATCCTGAACATCGTCTGCATGTCTCTCGAGGCGATGGGCCACACTGTCGAACGGGCCACGAACGGCCGCGAAGCGGTGGCCTTCACAAAGAGGTCGCACCCGAATCTCGTGGTCATGGATCTGATGATGCCCGAAATGAACGGATACGAGGCTACGGAAGCGCTCAAGTCAGACCCTGCCACCGCCGCGATACCGGTTCTTGCGCTGACGGCGAAGGCCATGCGGGGAGACGAGGAACGAGGCCGCAGCGCCGGCGTAAACGCCTACCTCACCAAACCCTTCCGCATCTCTCAGGTGATCGAAGTGGTCGAGAAGATGGTGTAGATCGGGCGGGTGGCTTCGCCTAACGACTCCTGCTGATCAAGATCATCCGAACCAGGTTGAGAATGGCCATCAGAGCGGCTGCCAGATAGGTGAGGGCGGCTGCGCGGAGCACTGCGCGGGCTCCATCGATCTCGTTCGAGACAAGGATGCCCTTGTCGGAGAGCGACGCCAGCGCCCGCCGCGACGCATCGAGTTCCACGGGCAACGTCACGACGGTGAACAGCACCGCGGCCGAGAAGAACAGGATGCCGACGTTCACCAGCAGGGGGCTACGGAAGAAGATCAGCCCGGCGAGAAACAGGATGTAGCCCAGGTTGCTGCCCAGATTGGCCGCGGGCACGAGCAGGGACCGCAACTTCATCGGCGCGTAGCCCTCGGCGTGCTGGACGGCATGACCGACCTCATGGGCGGCCACGCCGAGGGAAGCCAACGAGGCGTTCTCCCCCACGTCGCTGCTCAGTCGGAGGGTCCTGGAACGGGGATCGTAGTGGTCACTCAACCTGCCCCCGACAATCTCGATCGTGACGTTTTGCAGGCCGCTCGAGTCGAGAAGCATCCGTGCGCCCTCCGCCCCGGTCAGCCCGCGGCCGGAGCGAACCTGAGCGTACTTGTTGAACGTGGAACTGACGCGGATCTGCGCGTAGATGGTCAGAAGCAGGGCCGGGACGAGCAAGATGAACGTCCAGCCTCCAAATAGGGACATGCCCGTTTCTCCTTATGCTCACGGGGGAAGGGAAGCGTGCCGATAGTGTATACCAAAGTCGACTTTGGATTCGCGCTACGGCGGCGGCAGGAGGAGTGCATCACCCATGGGCAGACCCAGCAACAAGGACGCCGACCAACGCGATCAACGACTCGGCAAGATCCTCATCCTGAGGGGGCATCTGATCGAGAGTCAGCTGGAGCGAGCGCTGAGCTATCAATCTGAGAGTGGGGCTCGGTTGGGCGAAGCACTCATGAAGCTCGGGTACGTCACCGACGAACAACTGACTGAAGCACTAGCGGCCCAGAAACGGCTGAGTGTGGTGCACCTAGGCGACTTCCTCCCCGATCCGAGAGCGGTCGGCCTCCTGACCGAGCGCTTCATCGGGGTCCGGCAGGTGATCCCGGTGAACTTCGATCAGGACACACTCATCCTGGCGATGGTCGACCCCCTCGATGTCGTCACTCTCGACGATGCACGCGTGATAACCGGCATGGACGTGGTGCCCGTCGTGACTACCGCCACCGGTTTCGCCGAGACCGTCGAGCTGGTGTTCTCGAACAGAGGCGCTCTGGCGGTCGGCGACAACGGCGATGAACCGACGCCCCACAAGTTGGCGGAGAACCGCCGCTACGCCGAGGACACCTCCGTGGTCAGCGTGGTCAACGACATCCTGAACACCGCACTAAAGCTTCGGGCTTCCGACATACATTTCGAACCCCAACTGTACGAGATGAGGGTTCGCATCCGCGTGGATGGAGTGCTCCACAAGCTCACTAACATCTCCAACGACCTCAAGGGCGGCGTGCTCTCCCGGCTCAAGATCATCGGCGACATGGACATCGCCGAGAAGCGTCTTCCGCAGGACGGCCGGGCCACGTACCGTTCGCCCGACCAGACCGTCGACCTGCGTATCGCCAGCATCCCCACGGCGTACGGCGAGAACATCACCATCCGGCTGCTCGACGAGTCGATGTACAAGATCCCGATGGAGAAGCTGGGGCTCGGCGACCGCGAGTTGGTATTCTTCCGCCAGGTGCTGTCACGACCACACGGCCAGATCCTGATCACCGGACCCACCGGGTCGGGCAAGTCGACCACCCTCTACTCGGCGCTCGACGAGATCAACAAACCGAACATCAAGATATACACGGTCGAGGATCCGATCGAGCGCAAGATGCCGGGGATCCTGCAGAGCCAGGTGAAGCCGGCCATCGGGCTCACCTTTGCTTCCGCCCTGCGCTCACTCGTGCGAGGAGACCCCGACGTCATCATGATCGGCGAGATCCGCGACCTGGAAACGGCCATGATCGCCACCGAAGCCTCGCTTACTGGTCACCTGGTGTTGTCGACCCTGCACACCAACGACGCTGCGTCCTCGGTCTCACGCTTAGCGGAGATGGGTGTGCCACCCTATCTCGTCCCTTCCGCCCTGCATTGCGTGGTCGCCCAGCGCCTGGCGAGGAAGATGTGCCCTCACTGCGCCCGCCACACGATCCTGCGCCCGGAAGACATAACTCCCGCCGAGAGGGCCTATTGGCCCGCGAGGCCGGCATGACTACGCTTCACGAAGATGGGTTGCGCAAGATGCTGGGCATGCAGACCACTCTCAGCGAGATACGCAGAGTCACCGTCTGAGTGTCGGCTTTCGTTTATCCGCACGCACTACCAGGTAGTGAGGTCTGCGCGGGCACTGGCCGACAGGGATGACATCGTCCTGCGATAGTAGCTCCAGCACGACCACCAGAGCATCACAGACTTCGGTGAGCCAACCTGCCGGCGCGACCGCGTCGAGCCCGAGCCCCGCGGCAGCGGGGTCGATGCCCGGGTTCGCGGACCGGCTGAGCGCCGCGGACATCGATCACTCGTCGTCAGCGACATCCAGTTCGTCGTCAGCGACATCCAGTTCGTCGTCTCCGAGAACCAGGTCGTCGCTCAAGACCCCCAGAGCCTCGTCGGTGATGACCAACTCGTCCCCTTCCTGGCCGCCGGGGCTCTCAGCCACAACCCTTGCCATGCTGGCTACTTGGTCGTCGCCGCGCAGATTCATAACCCGCACCCCCATTGTGTTCCGCCCGGTCGTGCGGATACCCGTCACCGCCGTGCGGATCACCGTTCCGTCGTGGCTGGCCAAGACAAGCTCGTGGTTGTCACGCACAACGGCCACCGCCACCAGATCGCCCCGATCCGGTGAGTCCTTGATGGTGATGACCCCCTGGCCGCCCCGCCTGTGTGTGGGGTAGTCCGACACGGGCGTGCGCTTGCCGTAGCCCCCGGTGGTGATGCAGAACAGGTCGGCGTCGTCGCGCGCCGTGGCCATGCCGATGACGTGGTGGCCACGAGGCAGGCGCATGCCGGTGACGCCCCGGGTGCCCCGGCCGATGGGCCGCATGTCGCTCTCCTTGAACCGGATGGCCTTGCCCTCTGACGACACTAGAATGATGCGATCGTCGCCGTTGGTGTGGCGCACCGCCACCAACTCGTCGTCGTCGTCGAGCCTGATGGCCTTGATACCGTCGGCCTTGAGAGGAGTGTTGTAGGCCAGGAACTCGGTCTTCTTGACCAGGCCGTTGCGGGTAGAGAAGACAAGGAACCGGGCGTCGGTGAAGTCCTTGGTGGCAATCACCGCCTTGACCTCCTCGTCTTGAGCGAGCGGCAGAAGGTTGACTATGGCCCTGCCCTTACTCTGGCGGCTTCCCAAGGGTAGTTCGTGTACTTTCAAGCGGTAGACTTTGCCCCGGGAAGTGAAGAACAGGATGAAGTGGTGCGTGCTGGTGATGAAGAGGTGCTCGATGTAGTCGCCATCTTTCAGGTCCATGCCCATGACCCCGATGCCGCCGCGGTTCTGCGTGCGGTATGTCGAGACGGGCAGCCGCTTCACGTAGCCCGACTTGGTCAGCGAGATCACCATCTCCTCGACCGCGATCATGTCCTCGATGTCGATTTCGTTTTCTGACGGGGCGATCTCGGTGCGCCGCGGGTCGGTGTACATGTTCCGGATCTCGAGGAGTTCTTCCTTGATGATGCCCAGGACCATCGCCTCGCTTGCCAGGATCGATTCCAGATAGGCGATGCGCTCCATCAAGTCGCGGTGTTCTTCTTCGATCTTGTGGCGTTCGAGAGCGGTGAGGTTGCGCAGCCGCAGGTCGACGATCGCCTGGGCCTGCTCCTCCGACAGTTTGAACCGCTCCATAAGGCCGATGCGCGCCGCTTCGGCGTCTTCGCTCGACCGGACGATGCGGATGACCTCGTCGAGGTTCGAGATGGCCACGAGCAGGCCCTCGAGGATGTGGGCCCGCTTCCGCGCTTTGTTTAGCTCGTAGCGGGTCCGCCGGACGATGACGTCCTTCTGGTGGGCTATGTAATGGCGCAGCAGGTCGCGCAAGGTCAGGGTGCGGGGCACCCCGTCGACCAGGGCCAAGGTGTTCACCCCGAAGGTGGACTGCATCGCCGTGTGCTTATAGAGTTTGTTGAGCACCACCTTGGGGATGGCCTCGCGCTTCAGCTCGATGACGACCCGCATGCCCGAACGGTCGGACTCGTCGCG
>CAZDGO010000109.1:0-7326 GCA_964504825.1 uncultured Gaiellales bacterium | reverse complement strand
GGCGACGTTGATCTTGCCCAAGCGCGCCGGCGGCGGGGTCACGGTGGCCCTGGCCCAGGCCGAAGGAGGAGCCATGGTTAGAGCGGACGAAACGAGGTGGATCGAGTGATCGCTGCGGTAGGAATCGGGCCGGGGGCTGAGGGGCTTCTGACCGCTGAGGCGGTGGCCTTGCTGGGGCGGGCGGACGTGGTGGTGGGATACGCTTCCTACATCGAGCTGATCGCCGGCCTGCTGGCCCCGGGCGCCCAGGTGGAGTCGTCGGGGATGCGCCAGGAGGTGGAGCGCTGTCGCCTGGCGCTCGCTCTTCACCGGGAGGGCAGGCGCGTGGTGGTGGTGTCGAGCGGCGACGCCGGCATCTACGGCATGGCCGGGTTGCTGATGGAGCTCGACCCTGCCGCCGATGTGGAGGTGGCTCCGGGCATCACCGCCTGCCAAGCCGCGGCGGCGCGGCTTGGGGCTCCTCTCATGAACGACTTCGCGGTGCTCAGCCTCAGTGACCTCTTGACGCCCCGCGAAGAGGTGTTGCGGCGGGTGCGGGCGGTAGCCGCCGCCGATCTGGTCACCTGTCTCTACAATCCGTCCTCCCGGCGGCGGCGGCCCCTCTTCGAGGAAGTGGTGGGTCTGTTCCTGGCCGAGCGTTCGCCGGACACGCCGGTCGGCTGGGTGAAGAACGCCTACCGCGAGGGAGAGGAAGTGCACCTCACCACTCTGGGCGCCCTGACAGGCGAGCCGGTGGATATGTGGTGCACGGTGCTCGTGGGTTGCAGCCGCACCGAGGTGCTGGGCGGGCGTCTGGTCACGCGCCGCGGCTATGCCGACAAGTACGAAGACAGCTGGGAGGGCGCCGGTGACTGACGCGCCGGCTCGCGCCGGAACCGTCGCTCCCGGCGGCGGCCGCCACCTCTACCTCCTGGGGGGCACGAGCTTCTCCCGGCAGGTGCTGGCCGGGTTGGAGGACGCGGGCTATCGCGTGCGCCTTTCGGTGGCCACGCCCCTGGGCGCCGGTGAGGTCGACCGGCCACCGTCGGGCGGCATCCAGGCGGGTCGCCTCGACCGCAACCAGTTGGCGGCTGAGATCACGGCATGGGCGGCGACCGCTCTCGTGGACGCCACGCATCCCTACGCGGTCGAGGTGAGCCGGACGGCGCGGGAAGCGGCGGTGGCCGCTGACGTGCCCCTCTTCCGGGCTACCCGGCCCGCCTGGCGCCCGTCGGCGGGCAGCCACGGCGTGCGTCTTTTCGACTCCGAGATGGAGCTCGTGCAGGAGTTACGAGCCACCGGCGCGCGTGCCCTCTTCACCGTGGGAGCAAAGGGGCTGCGTCCGTTCGCGGGCCAGGGAGTCGTCCTGAGTGCCCGGGTGCTTCCCACCCCGGAGTCGGTGAAGGCGGCCCTGGACGCCGGCGTCAAGCCCGCCGACCTCATTGCCGCCTATCCTCCTCACAGCGCCGACTTCACCGCGGCCTGCATGCGCCATGTGGGATGCACAGTCATCGTGAGCAAAGAGTCGGGCGCCGAGGGCGGGCTCGACGAGAAGATCGCCGCGACCGAGCTGGTGGGCGGGCAGCTTTTTGTCGTGGCCCGGCCCGAGGAGGGTGGCCACGTCTACCACGACATCACATCAGTATTGAAAGGACTGGAGGATCTATGGACAAGATCATGACATACGGCGATGACGAGCTTCTGGTGGCGCTGGAAGAGGCGCTGCAGCCCGCGTTCGTGTGCACTATCGCATCGTCGGACACGGCCGCCATCGAAGGCCTCTCCATCGCGGGGTCGTCGGCCGACATGCGCAAGTACACGCCCCCGGCCGACATGGAAGCCCTGTTCTACGGCAGCGCCCGCTGCATCCCGGGCGTGGCGGCCACCCCGGACGGCATCCCCTCCCCGGTGATCATCACCATGGCGGCGTTGACCGCCACCGAGATACCCCTCTTCGTAGTCGACGCCGGTTGCGAGGTGCCCCCGCTGACCCCTTACTTCAAGTTGGGCGGTTCTCCTGCCCGGTCCCTGGTCACGGGTTCGGCCGTGGATGACGTCCAGGGGCTCTTCGAACGCGGCTGGCACCTCGGACTCAACTTGGCCAAGCTCACCGACTATCTGATCCTGGGTGAGTCGGTGCCCGCCGGCACCACCACAGCGCTGGCCGTAATGCTGGCGTTGGGTCTCGACGCCGAGGGCAAGGTTTCGTCGACCATGATCGGCGGCGCGCACGACCTCAAGGCGGCCACGGTGGCCCAAGGACTCGCTGCCGCCGGCATCACCAAGGGCTCCCTGGCCGCCGACCCGCTGGCCGCGGTGTCCGCCGTGGGAGATCCCATGCAGGCCGTCGTCGCCGGAATGGCCTCGGCCGCCTCGCTCACTATCCCGGTGATGCTTGCCGGCGGCACTCAGATGGCCGCGGTCGCGGCGATCATGGACCGCCTGGGTAAGGCCGAGATGGACGATGTCTGCATCGGTACCACCCGCTGGATCGTCATGGACCCCGACGCCGACATGATCAGCCTCGCCGAGCAGGCCGGTTGCCCGCGGGTCTATGCGGCCAACCTGGACTTCAGTGGCGCCCGCTTCGAAGGCATGCACATCTACGAAGCCGGGCTGGTCAAAGAGGGCGTGGGCGCGGGCGGTACCGCGGTGGCCGCGTTCGCCTACAGCCAGGTGGAACCCGCCGAGCTTCTGGCCGGCATCGAGAACGTGTACGAGGCTACCGTGCTGCCCATGCTCAAAGGGATGAGCAGCGCGTAGGCGGCAACCGTGGAAAACGACTCCGGCTGTGCATTCTGCCGCATCGTGGCCGATGTGGAGCGGGCCGCCACCGCGGGGGAAGAGCCGGTGGTGGTCTCCGACGCCCATGTGGTCTTCGTCGACGCCGTGAGCATTGCTTTTCTCGATCGCCGGCCGGTGTTCCCCGGCCACACGTTGCTCGTCCCCCGAGCTCACGTCGCGAGTCTTGCCGATCTACCCGCCGACCTCGCCGGTCCGCTCTTCCTGAACGCGCGTCTCCTGTCGCTGGCCATGGAGCGGGCTTTGGGGGCCGAGGGTGCTTTCGTGGCTCTGAACAACCGGGTGAGCCAGAGCGTGCCCCACCTGCACATCCACGTGGTGCCCCGCCGGAGCAAGGATGGGCTGCGGGGCTTCTTCTGGCCACGCACGCGGTACCCCGACGAGGCGGGGGCAGCCGATGTGCGCGACAGGCTGCGGGCGGCAGTCGCCGACCTCCGCTGAAGCCACGGCACAATCCGCCGACGCTACGTGCCCTCCATGATGTCCTGCAGAATGTCCCTCGACCGAGCAAGACAGTAGTCGCGGGCGGAGCTCCACCGGAAGGGCACGAGCATGCGTGGCTCGGGTTCGCTCTCCGCGTCGGCGAAATACGCCAGGCTGCGCGCGAGATGCACCATGTTGTGTTGGACCCCCGGCATCTTGCGAGGTAGGGCGTCCAGAGCATATCGCAGGTCGACCCCGGCGGCGCCCAGGAAGTACAGATCGACGAAGTCCTTGCGGCTCCCTCGTTGGCTGACGGCGATCAGCTTCATACAGGCGATGTCAAGGAGGCCGGCGAGCGGCACTCCCGCGGGTGTCGGAAGCAGCGGCTCCAGCAGAGGGTAGGGATAGTAGAAGAAACTCACCCGGACGCCGCCCACGCTGCCCACCAAAGTGCCTTCGCTCTCCAGGTCGATGACCGTAGGGCCGAGGGCCCGCAGAGCGGTGAGCAGTGAGACGTCGGACCAAGGTCTCTCGGAGAACAGATCTAGATCGAGTGACATCCTGTGACCCAGCTGAAGCGCCAGACCGGTGCCGCCGGCCAGATAGAAGTCGCGGAACGTCTGGCCCGATCCGATCCGACACAGCAGGTTTGCCGTGCTCTCGTCTAGCACCTCGTCATGCGGAGCCATCATGGCCGCGCCTCGACCTCGCCCATCGCCAGCAGGTTGCGCCATCCTTCGGCCACCCTTTCGGAGAGGCGCTTGTCAGCCGACACGATCCGCTCGATCTTGGCCCGTTGATATCTGCGGAACATCCAGGACACGTGTTGGGGCCGGCCCGCGGTCAGGATGCGGACGATGAGGAAATCGGCGTCGCGCACCTCGTCGATTCGATCGAGGTCGACGTCCCAGAGAAGAGGAGCGAGGTCCGGGCGCACTTGGTCGGCGGAGGCACGGATCAAGGCCTCGACGGCTGCGACAGGCACACGCGTGCACCGAGGGGATAGCCGAACCGACGGTAGACGGCCGGATGAGATCCACGAGTAAACCGTCCGCACCGAGACATTCAGTCGCTCGGCGGCCTCCTTGGCCGTGATGAGTCGGGCGGACATGGACCCTCCGAATAAGCGCTGCTGAGCCGATTACGAGGCACCACCATGATACCATCATCGAGGGTAGTAATGCGCTTGTTGCGTTAAGATCCGCCGGTGGATACCGAGTCGGTGCTGATGACCACACGCTTGGCGGGCACGGCGACGCACTTCCTTCCTTTCAACAAGGGTTGCGGCGGAGGCGCCGGGAATCCGCCCGATCCGGCCGGGCGCACCTATCGCACGGCGTACCTGTGGGAAGAGGTGCTGCAGCGGGACAGCCTCACAGGCGAGGAGGGGCAGCTGCGTGTTATCGCCGAGCTACTTGAGGTTCTTGGTCCGGTAGACAGTCACCCGGAAGGCCTCCTCCTCGGTGGTGATGATCTCACTTGACGACTATGAGGCCCTGGAAGAAACTGCATACCTTCTCCGGAGCCCCAAGAACGCCCTCCGCCTCTTCGAGGTCGATCGCTGAGCTCGAGCACGGCGCCGCGACCTACCCCGTCTTACGCAACTTGGCCGCGTCGACGGAAGCTCTGAGGGCGGCCAGCAGGTCCACCACCGGGGCGGGTTCGGGAGTGACTAGGGCGACGACTTCGTGCCCGGCCGCCTTCTGCTCGATGACGGCCAGCAGTGCGTCGCGGTACTCGTCCTTGAACGCTTCGGGCTGCCAGGGTTCGGTGAGCTGGTCAATCAGCGAGCGGGCCATCTCCAGCTCCTGGGGACGGAAGGTGGCCTCGGGGATGTTGCCCGCGAGCTCGGGCTGCCGGATCTCGTCCGGCCAATACATGGTCTCGAGCATCAACACGTCGTCGCGGGCGCGGACGGCGGCGAGATGCTCCTTGTCGCGGAAGCTCACCTTAGCGATGGCTACCCGGGCGTTCTGGCGCATGGCCTGCAGCAACAGTCGGTAGGCCTTGGCGCCAACCGTGTCGGGCACCAGATAGTACGAGCGCTTGAAGTAGACGGGGTCGATCTCGGCGAGGTCCACGAAAGTGGCGATCTCGATGGTGTGAGTAGACGCGACCGGCACCGCGTCGATCTCGGCGGCGGTCAAGACCACGTACTGCTCCTTCTCGATCTGATGCCCGCGCACGATGTGGGCCAGGTCTACCTCCTCTCCGCATTCAGTGCAAAAGCGGCGGTAGGTGATGCGGCCGTGGTCCTGGTCGTGGAGCTGATGGAAGCCCACGCTCTTCTCCTCGGTTGCCAGGAAGGCACGCACCGGTACGGTCACCAACCCGAATGAGATGGCGCCTTTCCACATGATCTTCACGCTGACTCCTCGCTGGCGCACGACTCTACTACCGGTAGATACCGCGCAAGGGGTCTGGGGAAACGGCACGGGCGCTCTGCTACACTCGGCTGAGTTCTTAGTGCTGGCCCGACGATCGAGGGGGCAGGTGTGGTGGATGGTGGATCGACCGGGCCGAACGCAGGCGCCGCGAGTGGCGAGGTAGCCGTGCGCCGTCCGTTGGCTGCCGATCCTCTGCCGCTCTTCGGGTTCTTCACGCGTCTGCCGGTTGGCACCGGGGCGCCCCTTGAAGCCGTGGTAGCGGCATTCCCTCTGGTGCCGGTGGTGGGATGGGCGACGGGCGCCTTCGGCGCCGTCTCCGTGCTCGTGCTCGCCCCCGTGTTGCCTCCAGCAGCCCTCGCGGCCCTGCTCTTGGCCCTGGTGGTCGGTCTGACAGGATTCAACCAGACCGACGGTCTCCTCGATCTGGGTGACGGTCTCATGGTGCACGGGGATGCCGAGAAGCGGTTGCGGGTCATGCACGACCACTCCGCCGGAGTGGGAGCCATCGGCGCGACGCTGTTCACCTATCTGCTGACCTACGGGGCTCTAGCCGCGCTGCTGCAGACTCTGGGCGCGTTCAAGGCGGCAGCGGCCGTGCTGGCGGCGGAGATCCTCTGCCGCCTCCCCTACGTGCTGCTCGCGTGGCGTGGCCGACCTTCGCACGGGGGGCTTGGGTCCGCGTTCGTTGAGGGGTTCGGGCTGCGTCATGTGCTGGTGGGTCTGGTCGCGGCTGCTCCGGGCATCGCGGCGGCCGCCTGGCTGGGATGGTTGCCGATGGTGCTGGCTCTGGTCGCGAGTGTCTTGGCTACCCTGATTCTCCTGCGCACCGCCCACAGGTTGCTCGGTGGGATAGGGGGCGACGTCCTGGGCGCCTCCCAGGAACTCGCCCGAGCGGCGGTGCTCCTCGCGCTCTGTCTGGGGCTTGGTCTCCAACTGAGTCTGGGGTTGGTCTCGTGAGTCCGCGTCCGAACCGGCTGCTTTTCGGCACGACGTCCTACGTGCTGCCGGCCGAGCTCCTGCCCAACGTCCGTCTGTTGGCTCAGTATGTGGACGATATCGAGCTCATCCTGTTCGAAGGGGAAGAGTCGAACCTGCCCTCACGGGCGGATGTGCGGGAGCTGGGGAAGTTGGCCGCAGACGGGGAGTGCGGGTTCACGGTGCATCTGCCTCTGGACGTGGGCATCGGTGAACTCGACGCCGGCGCGCGCCGGCGCGCGCAGGAGACCTGCCTGCGCGTCATCGACCTGACCCTGTCCCTGGAGCCCCACGCCTTCGTGGTGCACCCCGAGTTGCCCTTGGTCTACCATCCCGCCCTCGGTGACGACCCCGATCCTCTCGATGAGCTCCCTGTCGACGTGCACACCGCCTGGCAGGAGGCGCTCGGTGAGTCCTTGGGGCTATTCGAGGCGGAGACCGGACCGTTCCCCTTGGCGGTGGAGAACCTCCAATTCCCCTATGGCTGGGTGCGGCCTCTCCTGGAAGAGCACGACCTGGGAGTGACCATGGATGTGGGCCACCTGCTCATGCATGGGGGCGCGGTGGCCGATCACCTGGACGCGTTCGGCGAGCGGCTCACGGTGGTGCATCTGCATGGCATCGTCGAAGGCCGCGATCACCGCGAGATCGGGGCGTTCTCCATGGATGAGCTCGGAGCCATCCTTGCGGGGATCGCCGCCGCGGACTCCAGGCGACCCGTGTGGATGCCGGCGGCGGCCGGGGCGCCCGCGCCGGAATC
>CAZDGO010000108.1:0-7388 GCA_964504825.1 uncultured Gaiellales bacterium | reverse complement strand
GTGGTGGCCACGCTGACATCCAGCCCCGCCGACACGGCGGCCTGCAGGCCGCGAACCGCCCGCGCGAACATCCCCGGGCCGCGCAGCCGATCGTGCGCGGCCTCCAACCCGTCCAGACTCACCTGTACTTCGTGCGCTCGTAACCGGGAGGCCACCTCTTCGAGGAGAATGCCGTTCGAGAGCAGCACGGTACGGAAACCTCGCTCGGCCAAGCTCTCGTTGACGTCCCAGAAGGCCGGATGGAGAATCGCCTCCCCACCGGTAAGCAGCAGGCGGAGGCCACCCATGGCGTCGAACTCGTCGAGCAGGCGGAAAGCCGTGCCCACAGGCAGATCGGTGCGCCCAAGATCGCCCAGGAAGCAGTGTCCGCAACGCAGGTTGCACCGTTCGGTAAGGTACAGCTCTAGGTAGCGCAACGAAACCATGTCCTGCTCCCCGACCGGCGCGCGAGACTCGTGGGGCGCGTCGTGCAGGTGGGCCAGCCCTTCCTCCAAGAGGTAGGCCAGGAACTCAGGCTCGGCTACGTGCTCCAGGCCGGCGGTGACCCCATCCACCCGAAGGAGGAACTGCCAGGCGTCGTCGTTCAGTTCGTAGAGCTCGTCGGCCACGCGGTCGTACAGACAGGGCTCTTCGAGCCGGCGTAGCGACACGTGAGGGGCGAGAGCCAGAAAGCGCGCCGTGGCGTCACCGGGGCTCGTCGTTCACCTGCGTCGCCAAGCCGGGGCCACCGGCCTGCAGCAGCGTGTAGACCTCACTGATGTCTTCTAGGGACACCATACCTACCAGGCGCCCGCCCTCGATGACCGGCGCGGCCTTGAACTGCCGCGACCGCATGCGCGTGAAAGCGTCGTAGATGGAGTCATCGAGGCCACAGATCGGGAACTCCGTGCGCATCGCCTCCGACACCGGGAAGTCGGACCCGTGCTCTCCGAGCAGGGAGATCAATCGGTCGCGGGTGAGCACCCCCACCACCTGCCCGCCGGAGTCGACCACGGGGAAGTCCACCTGATAGATGTGGAACAGCCGCGCCGCCAGTTCGCCGATCGTCTGATCGGGCGACGCCGTCTCTATCCGGGTGTTGACGGCCTGCCTCACCCGCAGGTCGCCGAGCACGCGTTGGACATCATCGCCGGTGCTTTCAGCCTGCGCACCAAAGTAGATGAAGATTGCTACAAGTATAAGGAAGACCCCGCCACCGAGCAGCCCGGCGATTCCCATCGCCAGGGCGAGGATCTGCCCCACAGCGACTGCGATCCGGGTGGCCCGGGGACGACCCATGCGCATGGCGAGAAGAGCGCGGAACACCCGGCCGCCGTCCATCGGGAATGCCGGCAGCAGGTTGAACACGGCCAGAATCATGTTGACCACGAACAGATACACATACGCGGCCACGAACCCGCGGGACAGAAGTAGGTTCGAGAACTCCCCCGACGAGAAAACCTGGCTGACGTTCAAAAAGAGTGGTGCCGCCGCGAGCATCAACAGCCCCAACACCACGTTGGAGAGAGGGCCCACCACGGAGATGATGAATTCCTTCCGCGGATCCTGAGGGATGTCTTCCATGGACGAGACCCCCCCGATCGGAAGGAGAGTGATACTCTTGACTGCGATGCCATAGTGCTGCGCCACCCGAGAATGGCTGAGCTCGTGGATCAGCACCAGGGCGAAAAGGAGCACTACCAAGAGCACGCCATAGAGCGCCCCTAGCCAGCCGCCGGGTTCTCGCGCGGTTCCCCACACGAAGGCGAAATACGCGACTATGAACAGGAACGTGGCGTGGACGCGCACGTCGATCCCAAATACCCTGAATATCCGATACGACCACTGCATATCCAGAGGGTTCCCTTCGCGGCCCTGTGGGCAAACCCGAAGAGAACAGGCAGACCGTCCGCGACCACGAGGCCCTGGCGCCGGACCTCCGGCAACCCGCGGCGTTTGGCCGGCGGGCCGCCGGGGCATCAGGCAGACTGTAAACCGCCACACATGACCACCCCACCGCGGCATCCAGGAGACGAGGCAGTGGATCCCAGAGGCAAGGAACGACTCGAAGGCTTGCGCCGCTTCCAAGGAGAGGTCGATCGCATGTTCCTCGAACTGATGGGCGCCGACCGCATGCTGGGACAGGTCCGCTCGGCTTTCCGCCCGAACGTGGACGTGTACTTCAGCAAGAGTCAAGGCACGATGATGGTGAAGCTCGAGCTGCCGGGCATCGATCCCGACACCGTGCACCTCGAAGCTGAAGAGCGCATCCTGCGCATAAGCGGCCATCGCATCGATCAAGGCCACCGCGAGAAGGTCTACCAACAGATGGAGATCGCCTACGGCCCCTTCGAGCGCCGCATCCTGTTGCCCGTCGACGTCGACCCCACCGGGGCTGAAGCCCGCTACGAACAGGGCTTTCTCGAGATCCGGCTGCCTGTGGCGGAAAAGCGGGCGGCACAACGCATCCCCATCACCGCCAAGGACGAAGGCACGGAGCGACCATGAGCCCGAAGAAGCGCAAGGCCGAGACGGAGATGGAACCCAAGAACCACCCCCCGGTGGAAGAGAGCGACATCACCCCGACGGTGCTCCCCATACTGCCCCTTAAGGACACCGTGGTGTTCCCCGAGACGATGATGCCGCTGGCGGTCGGTCAACCCCGATCGGTCCGCTTGATCGACGATGTGCTGGCGAAGGACAAGCTGGTCGCGCTCGTCGCGGTGCGGAACGAAGACGCCGAGGTCCCCGGTCCAGACGACGTCTACTCCGTGGGCACCTTGTCGGTAGTGCAGAAGATGATCAAGGCTCCCGACGGCACCCTGCGCATCATCGTCCAGGGACTGCGCCGCATAACCATCGACGAATACATGTCGGAAGAGCCGTTCCTGACCGCCAAGGTGCACGACACTCCTGACGTCGTCGAGGAGACCACTGAGCTCGAGGCATTGCAGCGCAACCTGGTCGCCGTCTACACCAAGATAGTGGAGATGGTGCCCTATCTGCCCGACGAGCTCGAGATGGCTGCGGTCAACATCGAAGACCCCGCCACCCTCGGCTACTTCATCGGCTCCACCATGCGTATCAAGGCCGAGGACAAGCAGATCCTCCTGGAAGAGGTCGACGTCGCCAAGCGGCTCCGGCGCCTCACGGAATTGATGAACCGCGAGCTGGAAGTGCTCGAGTTGGGCTCGAAGATCCAATATCAGGTCCAGTCAGAGATGGAGAAGACGCAGCGGGACTACTTCCTGCGGCAGCAGTTGAAGGCCATCCAGGAGGAGCTGGGCGAGACCGATGAGACTCAAGCCGAGGTCAACGAACTGAGGTCGCGCATCGACGAAGCCCACCTGCCTGAAGAAGCCGACAAGCAGGCCCGGCGGGAACTCGACCGGCTGGCGAAGCTCCCCTCCGCGGCGGCCGAGTACGGCGTCATCCGCACCTACCTCGATTGGATCGTCTCGCTCCCCTGGAACACGTCGACCGAGGACGATCTCGACCTCACCCACGCTCGGGAGGTCCTCGACGCCGACCATTACGACCTCGAAGATGTCAAAGACCGCATGCTGGAGTTCCTGGCCGTGCAGAAGTTGAAGAGCGGACTGTCCGGGCCCATCCTCTGCTTCGCCGGTCCTCCCGGAGTAGGCAAGACCAGCCTCGGTCAGAGCATCGCCCGGGCGCTGGGACGGAAGTTCATTCGCATCAGTGTGGGGGGCGTGCGCGACGAAGCCGAGATCAGGGGTCACCGCCGCACGTACATCGGAGCCATGCCCGGCACCATCATGCGGGCCATCCGCGATGCCGAGAGCAACAATCCGGTGTTCATGATCGACGAGATCGACAAGATGGGCGCCGACTGGCGGGGAGACCCCTCGAGCGCCATGCTGGAAGTGCTCGACCCCGAGCAGCACAACACCTTCCGCGATCACTACCTCGACCTGTCTTTCGACCTTTCGAAGGTGATGTTCATCACTACCGCCAACATGTTGGACACCATCCCCGGACCGCTGCGCGATCGCATGGAAGTCATCAGCATCGCCGGATACACCGAGGAAGAGAAGCTCCACATCGCCAAGATGTACTTGGTCCCCCGCCAACTAGAGCGGAACGGTCTCAAGCCGGGGCAGCTCAAGATCGCTGACGAGGCTCTCCGCGTGATCATCGAGGGCTACACTCGCGAGGCCGGGGTACGCAACTTAGAGCGCGAGATCGGCTCCGTGGCGCGCAAGTTCGCCCGCCTGGTGGCCGAGAAGGGGCGCAGGTCACTTACCCTGAGCGCAGGGAAAGTGCCGGACTTCTTGGGCAGGCAGAAGGCCTTCAAGGAGAGCAAGCGGCGCACCGGCGACCCCGGGGTATCCACCGGGCTCGCGTGGACGCCCAGCGGAGGCGACATCCTCTTCATCGAGGCGCGTTCGATGTCGGGCACGGGTCATCTGACCCTCACCGGGCAACTGGGCGACGTGATGAAAGAGTCGGCGCAGGCGGCCCTCACCTACATCCGCAGCATCGCCGGTAGATGGGGAGTCGCGGAGGATTTCTTCCAGAAGCACGACATCCACGTGCACGTGCCCGCCGGAGCGGTGCCGAAGGATGGTCCGTCGGCGGGAGTGGCCATCACCACGGCTCTGGCCAGCATGATAACCGGCCGACCGGTGAACGCCGACGTGGCCATGACCGGCGAGGTGACCCTGACCGGCCAGGTGCTGCCGGTGGGCGGGATCAAGGAGAAAGTACTGGCCGCGGGGCAGGCGGGCATCACCACGATCTTCCTTCCCGATCGTAACGAAAACGACGTGAAAGACATCAACGACGATCTCATCAAAGACGTCACCTTCATCTACGCCACCCAGGTCGATCAGGTGCTCGAACGGTCGCTGGAGAGTGTGGCTCCGACGGAGCCGCCACGAATCCGCAAGGCCGCGACGGCCAGGACGGACGCCAAGACGACCAAGGCGGCGAACGCTGACTCCGACGGCAAGCCCGCGCGCAGCAACACCGCGCGTAAGCGAGGGGCTCCGAAAGGCTGATCTTGTGGAGGCATGCAGGCGCTGGACGCCGGACGATCGTGCGGCGGCGTACCGAGTGCTCGACCACCCGGCCGATCTGTGGCTGGAGGTGTTCGGCGCCGGCCTCCCCCAGCTCTTCGAGCACGGGCTCTTGGCGCTCTACGACAACCTCGTCGCACCGTCGGCCGTGCGACTGACCGAGAGCCGCACCGCCGCCGCCCAGGGAGCCACCGCGGCAGACGCCCTGCGGGCCCTGCTCGCCGAGGCGCTTTTCCTGTTCGACACCGAGGGCTTCCTCGCTGCCGGAGCACGGGTGACAGTCGGGGAGGGCGTCCCGATCACAGCCCGCGCGGAGCTCTATGGCGAGCTGCTCGACCGTGACCGACACGAGCTGCTCGCCGAGGTGAAGGCGGTGACCTTCCACCGGCTGCAGGCCGAGGCTCACCCCGACGGGAGCTGGCGGGCCACCGTGCTGCTGGATGTGTGACATGGACACGACGTTGCTGCGAGTAGACGAGTTCATCTGGGAGATCCCTCCCACGGGTGGCATGCGCGTGCCCGGGCGCATCTACGCCGATGTGGCCCTCTTGGACGCCCTCGGCTCCGACCAGAGCCTCAGCCAGGTCTGCAACGTGGCGCATCTGCCCGGCATCCGCCGGTACTCCCTGGCCATGCCGGACATCCACTTCGGCTACGGGTTCCCGATCGGCGGAGTGGCGGCGTTCGGCGTCGACGACGGCGTCGTGTCTCCGGGGGGCGTGGGCTACGACATCAACTGCGGCGTACGCCTCCTGGCCACCGACCTCACCCGAGCCGATGTCGAGGGGACGATGAAACGAGTGGTCGACCAGGTGTTCCGCGACGTGCCGTCCGGCGTAGGTTCCCATGGAGCCATCCAGAAGCTGGACCGGGGCGAACTCACCCGCCTCGTGGTGCAGGGCGCCGCCTGGGCGGTGGAACACGGGTTCGGAAGCCCCCGAGACCTCGAATACACCGAGGCCGAGGGAGCCCTTCCCGGCGCCGACCCCGACGCCCTCAGCGACCGCGCCTTCCAGCGCGGCCTCGATCAGGTGGGCACGCTCGGCTCGGGCAACCACTTTCTCGAGATCCAGGTGGTCGATCAGATCTTCGACCCTGTCGCCGCGCGGGCTTTTGGCCTTTTCGAGGGGCAGGTCACACTGATGGTGCACTGCGGCTCGCGGGGGTTCGGGTACCAGGTCTGCGAGGACTACCTGGGTGTCATGGCCGCCGCCGCCTCGCTCTATGGTATCAAGCTACCCGACCGCCAGCTGGCCTGCGCCCCGGTAAAATCGCCGGAGGCGGCACGCTACCTGGGGGCCATGGCCTGCGCGGCGAACTATGCCTGGGCCAACCGCCAAATTATCATGCACCTGGTGGAAGAGGCGCTGCTCCGCGCCCTCTCCATCGGCCCAAAGGACCTCGGTCTACGCCTGGTGTACGACGTGGCCCACAACATCGCGAAGATCGAGGAGCACACGCACGAGGGCCGCTCGGAATGGTTGTGCGTACACCGCAAGGGCGCCACCCGGGCATTCGCACCCGGTCACCCAGAGCTGCCGGCGGCATATCGAGAGGTGGGGCAGCCGGTGCTGATCCCGGGAGACATGGGGACCGCCTCCTTCGTGTGCAGGGGTACGCAGGCGGCGATGGACCAGACGTTCGGCTCGACCAGCCACGGGGCCGGCCGGGTGCTGAGCCGGGCCGCCGCTTTCAGACGGTCGCAGGGGAGGTCTATCGAGCGGGAGCTGGCGGCGGCGGGCGTGACCGTGCGTTCCCAGGGACGGAAGACGCTTCAGGAGGAACTCCCAGAGGCCTACAAGGATGTGGAAGAGGTGGTGCGCGTCATGGACGGGGCGGGCATCTCCCCGCGGGTTGCCCGGCTGCGCCCCCTGGGCGTGGTCAAGGGATAGCGGCCGAGAGCGCAGGGCGTCGCCGCCTCGGCCGTGCGCCGGCCTGGTCCCTCCGGGGATCAGATCCCGCGACAAGGCCTCAAGCAACCGAGCCTCCATTGAGCCCCGGGGCGTTCACACTACCCAATCCCTTCTCCTGTCCGTGAGACGCTCGACAATGGGGCCGACGGTACAGGACTCGCCTTGAAGGTGGTCAACTTTTCGATGAACGAACGGCTTCCAGGCGGTCGACTTATTAGGTCATGGAACACACCCCAGTCCTTAACCAGGGGAAAAGACAAAGAACGCGATAAGCAAGTATGCGAGCTGAAGAACAATCAACGAAAGACCGACCGCGAGCCAGAGTAATCCCTGCGAAGAGGTTCCCAGTGCCCGAATCGCCTGAGTCGCCGCTCGACCATCAGCGAACCTCTTCTTGTATAGGCCCAAGTTACCCTCGCCCGCGCCCCCAAAAGCAACCTCTCTGCAGGGGATT
>CAZDGO010000107.1:0-7395 GCA_964504825.1 uncultured Gaiellales bacterium | reverse complement strand
GACTTTGCACGAGGACCCTGAGCAGTTCCTGTCGTTGGTGCGGGGGTAAGCCGGGCGTGGCACCCCGGTCGGGTCGCTCAGCGCTCTCGAGGGACGACACCCGCATCGTCCAGAGCGGCTGCCACCAACGCATCGTACCGGCCCCCCGCAAGGTCTCCCAGCGGATCGCGCGTGTATCTGAGGAGCACGCCGTAGGGAAGCCCGAAGGCCGCCCGCATGGCCAGTAGCCGACGGCGGTCCTCGTCCTGGGGGTTGGCCAGCACGACACTCGCGGCCGTCAGCTGCCGCACCCGCCTGATGCGGCCCGGCAGAGCCGCCAACAGCACGACGAACGCCGGCAGGCCGAAGACGAAGAGGCCGAGGATGATCGCGAGATCATGCACCCGCTCGACTCCCTGACGACCAAGATCGGCAAGTTCGCCGCCCGTGCCCGTTCCCGCACCCGAGAGGGCTCCAGCAAGCTTGCCTCCGACGATCGGTATGCCATCGACGACGCCCGCCACAGATGCGAAGCCATTCTGCACCGAGGTCCCCGCGGTCTCCACCCCCGAACCCAGCACTTTGAGAGCGTCGACCGCGTCGTAGGTCTTGAAGCCGCTCCAGGCGAAGAACAGGAGCGCGAGGAGGACGACCAGATCTCGAACGATCATGGCCCGTCGTCGAGAGGGGACGTCAGGATAGAGCTTCAGCCGAGGGACCGACCCGGGCGGGACGGAGAGCGAGGCAGGGGGCTCTGATCCGGCGGTGTTCATGAGTCTATCCTAACCGATGCGCAGTCTCCATGAAACGCCCTGCGCAGCGATAGACTAACCGTAGTGCAAAAGGGAGGTTTTCCATGGAGACAGTGACCATATCGCTCGTGCATCGGGTGCTGGTTGCCCGGTTCTTGCGGGGGTTTGTCGGGTCTATTCAATCATGAGACGCGGCGGGCGGTTCCGCGCCCACCGAGGCGGTCGCCCATGTGCTGAACCGGCGCACTCTTCGGATTAGACATGATAAGCTTAACGCTGGCATGTTGTAGACTAAAAGTCTTTATTCAGACCTTAATAGGAGGCCATCAACTCATGGAAGGCACCGAACTACGCCCTTTCGTCGAGTTCCCCTACGACAAACTCGAAGAGATGAACCTTGCTGTCAAGCAGCAGCGGGAGGCGCGGGTGCCCGCGGACACGATCCGCGAGGAACGCATGCGGTGGCTCACCGACGAGAAGCGCATCAAGGCCGTAACCGTGTGCTTCACCGATCTTGAAGGCCGGCTGCACATGCTGGACTACGACAAGAAGTTCCTGCTGCGCTCGACGGACAACCTGACGTTCGATGGATCATCCGTGCGCGGCTTCTCCCAGCAACAGGAATCCGACCTGCGACTGGTAGTCGACTGGCCGGCCTTCTATTGGCTGCCCGCGGACATCTTCGGGCCGGGCAAGGTCCTGGTCTTCGCCGAAGTGCGCGACCAGGACGGCGCTCCCTATGCCGCCGACTTCCGCGGCCGTCTCAAGAACTGGTGCGAGGAACTGCACGCCACCAAGGGCTGGACCTGCAACGTGGCCAACGAGGTGGAGGGCTTCCTGTTCAAAGGCCGTGACGCCGAGCGGGAGTACCACAAGACGGAGAAGTTCGAGTTCATCTCCACCGGCGGCTACTACCATTCGCTGCCAGGCGACGAACTACGTACGTTCATCGACCGCGCGGCTGAGGCGCAGCGGGCTATGGGCTTCGACAACGAGAAAGACCACCCCGAGGTGGCGCCTTCGCAGTTCGAGGTCAACTACGGATACTCCGAAGCCGTGATCGCGTCCGACCAGATCCAGCTGTACAAACTGATCTGCCGGCAGGTTGCGCAGAGGATGAACATGACGGCCTCGTTCCTTCCCAAGCCGGTCATGGGCGTGAACGGGAACGGGATGCACGCCAACATATCCGTCTCGGCCGACGACGGCACGAACCTGTTCTACGCCGCCGCGGGCCAGGACGGTGTGTCCAAGATGGCCTGGGGCTTCATCGACCGGACCCTGAACAATGCCCAAGAGACCTGCTTGATCCTGAACTCGAGCGTGAACTCCTACCGGCGGCTGGACCCTCACTTCGAGGCGCCCAGTCAGATCAAAGTGTCGGCCATAAACCGCGGCGCCATGGTGCGCATCCCGCTGGGCAACCAGAAGAGCGCACGCATCGAAGTCCGCTCCATCGCTCCCGACCCCAACCCCTACCTATTGAGCTATGCCCTACTTCGCACGGGGCTGGAGGGCCCGAAGTCGGAGGAGAGTGACGAGCAGAAACGCTCTCGCACCCGCTTCCTGCCGGACAACATCTACGACGCCATCAGGCATTTCAAAGGCAGTTCGTGGATGGCGGAGATGATGGGCGACGTCGTGCACAAGCGGTATCACGAGCTCAAACACTCTTCCGCCGAACGCTGCCCGGCCTCACTCGGCACAGCGGTCAAGGTGGCGGAGATCCAGTTCCACCACGAAGTCACCAATCAATTCCTCTGGAGCATGTTCTAAAGAAGGGCTCCGCGTCACACTCGCGGGCGCCGGGCTCCGCACGAACACCAGCGCGATGACCGCTCTTGACGCTAGCCCTTTGTGGGCCTATCCTTCGATAGGCGGTAGCCCCGCCTCGAAACGGGCGTCGTTGATGTGGACCAGGACCGCCTTCTCTAGGGGTATGACCGCAAAGTCGAAGTCCTCCTTCGCCCGCGCGCAGCTGACCTTCCAGGGAAGCTCTTCGCGCCCACGCTCCTCGCCGAATGTGATCTCGGCCTCGGGCAGGTACGAGCGTACGGCGGCGGCCACATCCTGCAGGCAGTAGGGAGGTCCGCCCAGGTTGTAGACGGGATGCGGCGATGACGGAGCTTTGAGCAATCGCCATGTGAACTCGCCGATATCGTCGGGTGTGAGTAGCGACCACAGACTCTTACCGTCGATGTCGTAGGCGACCGGCTTGCCCACGGCCGGCAGGGAGACGATGTCGGAGAACCACCGGACGACGAACGGCTCCTTTGCCCCGTGGCCATAGACGATGTTGGGGCGCAGGCCGGTGCAGTTCAACCCGTACAACTCCGAATACTCGTCGGCCATGATCTCGGCCAGCCGCTTCGCCAGGGCATAGAAGTGGCCGGGCCCCATGTAGAGACGGTCGTCCTCCACCACTTCCCTGTCGCCGTAGTCCTCCTGGCTTCCGTACACCGTCTCGGAGCTTGCGTACACCACTCGCTTGACGCCCGACAACCGAGCCGCCTCGAAGACGTTGCACATGCCGAGGACGCCCACCTTCATGTTCAGCCGCGGCATTGGTTCGAGGGTCATCACCATCGCCCAATTGACAAGGCAGTCGATGGAATGCCGGTTGATGATGTCCAGAAGATCCTCCAGCTGCGAGATGTCCCCCCGGACGAACCGGAACTTGCCGATGTGCTCCTCTATCGACTTGAGGAACCACGCGGCCGGAGGGGCCACGTCCATCGACACCACGCGCGCAACATCGGGGTCGCGCAGCAGCCTGGCTACGGTCTTCCGTCCGAACTGCCCACTGCCTCCAACAACCAGAACGTTCACGTAGAACCCTCCCGCACATCGCGACCCCGCACCTCGGCAGGGGCCCCCTTGGAAATGGGCACCAGACTACCACAAGGCCGTCACGCAACGGTCCCGGCCCCCACCCGTCGGGGTTCCGCCCACCGCAGCCGTAGGATCACGTGTCTCTGGGCTCGAGTCAGCGAGCGCCGGGTGCTACTCGATTCTGACCAGATCACCGCGCCGTATCGTGCCCCCCCCGCACCACGCCGCCATTCGTACGGGAGGAGTCTTCCCGCCATCGCGCGGGGGCTCGACAAAAGCGGCCCGCAAGTCGAAGAGCTGCGCCTACTGGCGCGGGTTCTTGGCGCTTGTGACTCTTCCCGTGGACGAATCCACCAGAGCATAGGCACGATCACCGAGAAGTCCGTGTTCGCCCACCTCTGTGGCGTTCAGCTCCTCGCCACATGCGGCGTGAGAAGATGCAGGAGCACATCGTGGGCGCCGACCTCCCGACAACGGGGAGCCGCCCATCACATTCTGGGAGGACCAACATGGACGTCGTGACCATCGGCGAGCAGCCACTCACCGTGGTGAACGTACGCACGGCCGCCAAGGGGGCCGGCATCGCTCTGCACGCGAGTGCGATCGAACGTATCCGGGCCGGCAGAGAGGTTGTGAACAGCGCTTTGGCGACCGGCAGGCCGATCTACGGGTTGAATACCGGTGTCGGACATCTCAAGGACGTCCGGCTGCCCCTCGAGGAACTTCGCCGCGCTCAAGAGATGCTGGTGAGGACGCATGCCGGCGGGCTCGGTCCTCCGGAGACCACTGAGGTGGTTCGAGCTGCGCTCGTGGTTCGCGTGAACGGCATCAGCGGGGGAGGCTCGGGAGCGAGCCTCGCCGTAGCTGAGGTGCTCACCGCCATGCTCAACGCCGGCGTCCACCCAATCGTTCCCCGTTACGGATCGGTCGGCGCCGCGGACCTGCCGCAGATGGCCGCCATCGCCCTCGTCGCCATCGGCGAAGGCAGGGCGGAGTACGGCGGCGAGAACCTGCCTGGAGGCGAGGCGCTTCGACGCGCCGGCATCGTCCCTCTCGCGCTCGAACCGAAAGATGGACTCGCCCTCGTCTCCGCGAACGGTATCTCGGTGGGGCACGGAGCCTTGGTGGTCATGCAGGCAACGGATCTTGCCGAGGCTGCCGACGTAGTCGCCGCGCTGTCGCTGGAGGCCGCTCGAGGGAATCCGTCAATGATCCTACCCGTCGTCGGCTCAGCGAAGCCGTACCCCGGACAGATCTCGACCCTCCAAAGCATCCGGACCGCGCTGGAGGGCAGCTACCTATTCGAGCCCGAGGCGCCCGCTTCGATCCAGGATCCCCTCTCATTTCGCGTGGTTCCTCAGGTCCATGGAGCGCTGCGGGAGTTCATCACGTTCGCCCGCCGCGCGGTCGAGATCGAGCTCAACTCGATGAGCGACAACCCGCTCGTGTCGGTCGAGGATCGCACGATGGTCTCCAATGGCAACTTCCATCCCATCGTGCCGGCGATCGCGTTCGACGCACTGCGCATTGCTATCGCCCACGTAGGTCAGCTCAGCGAGCGGCGCATGAGCCATCTATGGGATGCGTTCTTCCAGAGCTCTGGCGGCACCGCCGATTGGCAGCCGGGGGGAACGAGGGAGTTCTTCGGCTTGTGGCTGAGGTACGCCGCGGCGTCACAGATCGCCGAGCTGAAGCAGCTTGCCGCACCGGCGACGCTCGACGTCCCTCCGCTCGATATGGAGATCGAGGATCACGCCACAAGCGCACCGCTCACCGTTCGCAAGACGGCATCGGCTCTCGAGCTGCTGGAGAGCCTCTTGACCATCGAGATGCTCCTCGCCCGAGATGTGGTCTCTCTGTCCCGATCTTGGCTGAAGCTGGGAATGGGAACCGAGGCTGCGCTACGCTCGCTCGACGAGGTGTTGGCCGCGTCCGGCGACGACCGATCGCCGGCAGCCGTCCACGAGCTGGTGCGGACCGTGGTGATCCGAAAGCTCGTTTCAGAATGACGCTATCCCCGCAGCAGGCTGTCGTCGAATAGCAGGCCGGCAAAACCGGCGGGGTCGAACGGCTGCAACGCGTCCATCTTCTCGCCGGTGCCAATGAGCTTGATAGGTAGATCGAGTTCGTGGGAGATGGCCAGGGCAATGCCGCCTTTGGCCGTACCATCCATCTTGGTGAGCACCACCCCGGTGACGTCGACCGCCTCCTTGAAGAGTCGCGCCTGGATGAGACCGTTCTGTCCCGTTGTGGCGTCGATGGTGAGCAGGGTCTCGTGGGGAGCGTCGGGAACCAGCTTCTTGATCACCCGCACTACCTTCTCCAGCTCCTTCATTAGGTTGACCTGGGTATGCAAACGGCCCGCGGTATCGACGATGACCACATCGGCCCCCCGGGCTTGTGCCGCCGCGATGCCATCGTAGACCACGGCTCCCGGATCTCCGCCGCGCTCGTGCCGCACCACCTCGCAGCCCACGCGGTTGCCCCACTCCACCAGCTGCTCCACGGCCGCGGCTCGGAATGTGTCACCGGCTACCAGCAGGGGGGTCTTTCCCAGCTCCCGCAGATGCCAGGCGATCTTGCCTATCGTGGTGGTCTTCCCCGTGCCGTTGACACCGGCCATGAGGATCACCGCGGGAGTGTGAGCCACATCTATGCGGGTGTCCTTGGCGCAGAAGTGTCCGGCGGCGATCTCGCGGAGCTTTGCCAGCAGCTCGCGGCTGTCGCGGATACTCCCTGCCTCCGCGGCCTGTTCCAGTTGCTCGACGATGGACACGGTGGTGTCGACCCCAACGTCGGCATAGATCAGGGCTTCCTCGATGCGCTCCCACAGTTCGTCGTCGAACCGGTCGAAGAGGATGGCCTCGAACTGTTGCTGGAGCGCCTTGGTGCTCTTCGTGAGCCCCTCTCGCAGCTGGCGGAACCAGCCCCGGCGCCTTTCGGTGACCTCTTCGGGGGTGGAGACAGTGCCGCCCGCGTCGACACCTATGAACACTTCGGACCAGATGTACGACATAAGAACCTCCTCAGCTCGGCTCGGCGCCGGCCACACTCAGCCGCCGTGACAGGACCCGAGAGGTGCCGTCGGCGTCCATCGCCACGCCATAGAGAGTGTCTGCGATCTCCATGGTACGCCGCTGGTGGGTGATGATGATGAATTGAGTCTGATCCTGATACCGCTTGACCAGAGAAAGGAACCGGCCCAGGTTGACGTCGTCCAGAGCCGCCTCGACCTCGTCGAGCACGTAGAACGGGCAGGGCCGAGCCAGAAAGAGGGCGAACAAGAACGAGAGGGCCGCCAATGCCTTCTCTCCACCCGAGAGCAGGCTCATGCTGCGTGGCGCCTTGCGCGGAGGCTTGATCTCGAGCACGATGCCCGGCCCCTCCCGCAGAACCGCTTCCTCTCCGTCGTCACCCAGCGGGCGCCCGGCGGGTTGTTCCTCCAGCCGTAGCACTCCCCTGCCTCCGGGGAAGAGTAGTTGGACCATATCGGTGAAATGACGCTGGGTGGCTTCGAACATGTCGGTGAACGTGGACTCGATGTGGCGCTCGAGATCATCGATCACTCCGGCCAGTTCATCGAGGCTCGCCTCCAAGTCCCGCCGCTGCTCGGCTAGGAAGCTCGCCCGCTCCTCGGTCTCGCGGTACTCCTGCTCGGCCAGCGGGTTCACCGGGCCCATGGTCTCGAGGCGCCGCTGCAGGCGCACTTCGATCGCGGCCAGATCGGCAGGCTGCAGCCCTTCGACCTCGGTCTCGGTCACCTGGCGCGGCGCAAGGTGGCGGCGGCGGAGATCCGCAAGCTCGCGTTCCCGCTCCGAGGCACGGTCGCCCA
>CAZDGO010000106.1:0-7461 GCA_964504825.1 uncultured Gaiellales bacterium | reverse complement strand
ACCTCGCCGCCGCGATACTTGCCCACCATAGACACCGTTCGCGACACCAGGTTGCCCAGGTCGTTCGCCAGCTCGCCGTTGTAGCGGGCCTTGAAGCCGGCCTCCCCCACCATGCCGTCCTGACCGAAGTTGACCTCGCGCAGGCAGTAGAAGCGGAACGGATCGGCTCCGTATTGCTCGATCAAGGGGAAGGGGTCCATGACGTTACCCCGGGTCTTCGACATCTTCTCGCCGCCAAGCTTGAGATATCCATGGATGAAGAGGTGCTCGGGCAGGGCGTAGCCCGCGGACAGCAGAAGGGCCGGCCAGATGATGCCGTGGAACTTCAGGATATCCTGGGCCATCATGTGATAGGTGGCCGGCCAAAAGCGGTCCACAAGGTCGTCGCCGGGCGCGTAATGCAGGGCGCTCAGATAGTTGATCAGAGCGTCGACCCACACGTAGATCACCTGGGTGTCGTCCCACGGCACCGGGATGCCCCACTTGAGGGTGGCCCGAGAGATGGAGATGTCGTCGAGCCCCTGCTCGATGAACGAGAGGGCCTCATTGTAACGGTGACGCGGTTTCACGAAGTCGGGGTGGACCCTGTAGTGATCCGCCAGCCTCTCCTGATACGCCGACAGGCGGAAGAAGTAGTTCTTCTCCTCCATGTAGGCCGGTTTCGTGCCGTGATCGGGACAGAGGCCGTCGACCAGGTTCTCCTCGGTGTAATAGGCCTCGCAGGCGGCACAGTAGAGCCCGCTGTACACACGCTCGTAGATGTCGCCGTTTTCGTAACAGCGTTGCACGAACTGCTGCACGAAGGCTTCGTGTTCCGGATCGGTGGTGCGGATGAAGAAGTCGTTGGTGGCGTTCACGTTCCGCGCCACCCCTTTGAACTTGCCCACCATCTCGTCGGCGTGCTGGCGGGGAGTCATTCCCCGCTCGAGGGCCGCCTGGGCAACCTTAGTACCGTGCTCGTCGGTGCCGGTGAGGAAGAACACGTCGTCGCCCAGCTGCCGATGGAACCGCGCCACCACGTCGGCCGTAGTCGTGGTGTAGGCGTGGCCGATATGCGGCACGTCGTTGACGTAGTAGATCGGCGTAGTGACGTAGAAAGAGCCCATAGCCGGGCTATTCTAGCAGACCCCCCGGAAGGGCCCGCCGCACGGAGAGAGCAGCGCGGTATGCCTCCCGCGCCGGCAGTCCGGAGAGCGCCGCGACCACGCCGGCCGCCTCCTTGGTGCCCAGCCCATGCCCCAGCATCACCCGCAGGGCCCCGTCGACATCGGCCGACGCCACCGGCTCATCGTCCGGCGGCGGCCCCACGACCAGGACGATCTCCCCCTTGGGTTCGGCGGCCAGGAGGGTCAGCACTTCGTCCGCCGTCCCCCTCAGCACCTGCTCATACACTTTCGTCAGTTCCCGGCAGACGGCCACGCTGCGAGCCGGCCAGCGGGCGGCGACGATCTCGAGCGTGCCCCGGACCCGACGGGGTGATTCGAAGGCCACGATGCTGCCCCCCGTCGCTCCCGCGGTCTCGAGCGCTCCGAGCACACGCTGCCGACCGCGGGGGAGAAAACCCACGAAGGTGAAGCGGTCGGTCGGCAGCCCGGACAGCACGAGGGCGGTGGACACCGCGGACGCGCCGGGCAGGACCGTGAAGGGGAGCCCCTCGTCTACGCAGGCACGCACCAGGGTGTATCCCGGGTCGGAGACGCCGGGCATGCCTGCGTCGGACACGAGGGCCACGTCGCGACCGGCACGGACAATCGCCAGAACCTCATCCCGCCGCGCGGCTTCGTTGTGTTCGTGGAAGCTCAGCAGCCGGGTTGGGTGCAACCCGTGTCGATCGAGAAGTCTCCTCGTGTGCCTCGTGTCCTCGCAGGCCACCACCTCGACGCGACCCAGGACCTCGAGGGTCCGAAGGGTCACGTCCTCCAGGTTGCCGATGGGAGTGGCGCACACGTACAGCGCGGCTAGTCACCCTCCCCCACGCGGTGCACCGGGTGCGAGGGTACGAGCTGCATGAGCTCACGGGCATCCTTGATGAGCGATGTTATGAACCGTGTGGCCAGTTCGTTGAACAGCATGGTCCGCCTGTTGTTCGTCCGGCGCAAGGAATCGAGGATCACGTCGCGGACGGCCGGATCGTCATTGACGCAGAACATGAAGTCGAGATCGAGCATCATCGAGAGGATATCGTCGACCGCGTCGTAAGTGGGGATGCCCAACGATTGCGCGATCATCCTTCCCGGAGCCATCGGGTTCGGGTCGACGACCATGCGGACGTCGACATAGTCGTATTCGAGCATTCGGCTCAGGAGGGGGGTCATGCGCGGCCCGGCGCCGATAACGCCGATGCAGACCACCTCTATGCCATCGTCAACGCCACCCCTGCTCTGGTCGTCGAATTCCAACACCTTCAATCCTCCGCATTCGGCGGGGGCGCACACGTATCTGTGCGCCTCTCTTTGCCTACCCTATCAACCGTTGCCCAGAAGCGCTACCTGCGCGCTCGCCGGCTCAGTCCAGGCGAGAAGCCCCGCCCCAAGCATGCCCGCCTTGTTCCCCAACATCGCCGGAGACACGCGCACCGTGTCCTTTCCGGGAACGAGAGCCGTCGTCCTGAGCACCGCGAGCGCAGGCGCGAGCAACAAGTCGCCTAGACCGATCAGGCCGCCTCCCACAACGATCATATCCGGGTTGAAGGTATTGACCACGTTCGAGAGACCGATGCCCAGCCAGCGCCCAACCTCGTCGACCGCGAACAGCGCGCCCGGGTCGCCCGAAATGGCCAGGTCACCAACCGCTTCGCCGGTGAGGGTTCCCCGTTCGCTCGCCGCGCGGAGGGCACTCGCCTCGCCCACGGGCAGGTCGTCGACAACCCGGCGGGCGATGCGCTCCAGTGCTCTGCCCGATGCGTATTCTTCCAGACACCCGCGGGCTCCGCATCGGCACGGCTCGCCGCCCGCGACGATGATGGTGTGTCCGATCTCACCCGCGGCGCCGGTAGCCCCCCGGTAGAGTCCTCCGTCGAGCACGAGACCACCTCCGATCCCCGTTCCCAATGAGAACATGACCACGTTCCGGTAGCCACGGGCCGCCCCCACCTTGAGCTCGGCCCACACCGCCACGTTGGCATCGTTGTCGAGGAATACCGGCAGGCCCAAGCGATCGCCGACGAGCGCCGCCAGCGGGGCATCGGCCAACGGCAGATTCGGAGAGGTCACGACAACGCCGCGGCACCGATCGACCGTACCGGCGCAGCCGATGCCCACCCCGAGGACGGTCTCACCGGCGGAAGCCCCGTCGCGTATTGCCGCTCCCGCGGCCTCGGCGATCGACTCCACCAGGCCCGCGACGTCAGTGGTGCCGCTGGGCACTACTCGCGGATCGCCTCTCAGACAGCCGTCGTCGGTGACCCGGCCGGCGGCGACCTTCGTGCCGCCGACATCGACACCTACCATGACCTGCACCAGTCTGCCTCCCTCGACGCCGATTCACCGACACGCCCCAAGACACCCACCACTAATCGTAGTGCAGCGCTTCCACCGCCCGGAGTCCGGCCGCCCGGCGGGCCGAGGCCGACGGCCTGCATCTCCCTCAGCCGCCGGTCACGCTCAACCCCGTCCGCAGGGCACTCACTTCACCGGTCGCCGACACGTCGGCCTCCGACCACCCCCACGGCAGACCCCAGAACGTATAGTAGTGCTCGCGCACGTGGAGACCGCCAGAAGGAAGAAGCTCCGCCCGCACGACCTTATGCGCCATCGAGTTGCTGAGCCAATCTTGCTGCGCATAGGCGGCGCGACGAGCCATCCGCGCGAGGTCTTGCTGTTCAGCGTCGAGTGAGGCGCCACCTACGGCGCCGATGACGAACGGCAGGCCCATAGCCAGGATCACCAGCACGAGCAGAGAGTCCCGGATGATCTTGCCCGTGCTCCGACGTCCACGGGGAGCGTTGGACGAGCCGCGGGCTCCCCTGTGCCTGAGATCACCGGAGTCCGGGGCGATCACGGAACGATGTCGACCGGGGTCCCTACGTAGACGAGCTCGAACAGCTGCTCCACTTCGGGAATGTGCATGCGGATGCACCCGTGCGAAGCCGCAGTGCCGATGGACGAGTCGGAGGGCGTGCCGTGGATACCCACATGGGGTGCCGAGAGCCCCATCCACCTGGTTCCGAGCGGGTTGTCCGGGCCCGGCGGTACGGGCTCAAGCCCGGAGGCCCAGGGAGAGGGCGGCGGGCTCCACGTGGGATGGTACACCTTGCTGACGATCTGATAGTGACCGGTCGGAGTCGGATAGCGCGGCTGACCCACCGCGACACCGTAGGTCTTCACCAGTCTGCCCTCGTCGTAGTAGTAGATCTTGCGCTCGGAGATGTCGATCTTGATGGCGCCCGCCAGGCTCTTCGCCGTGGCCTTGTCGAGCACCGGCGTGTCGCCCAGCTTGCGGGTCTGCTTGTACTCCAGCAGGGCGGCCGTCGTCTCCTGATCGAAGATACCTGTGGGTTCTCCATTCAGCACGTTCTTCCGCTGGAGGATGGTCTGCAGGACGGTCACGTCGCGCCCGCGGGCACCTACGGTCATGTCCCGGGTGCCGAACTGCTCGGTCGAATCGACCAACACCGTCTGGACGAGTCTCGTAGCATGACCGCCGCGGTCGGTGACCTCGACTTCAATAGCGTGGGTGCCCTCGCTCAATGACCCGGTCTCGAACGAGTAGCGCCGCCCAGTCACGACGGTCTTGCCGGCCTTCACGGGCGCCCCCGCGCCATCCACCGTGGCAGTCACCTGCATGCCCTGCATCTGATTGTCACGGATCTCGACCACGATCCGAGCCCCAGGTGTCTCCCACGGGTCGCCGGGCCAGAAGATGGCCCCCACCGTGGGAATCGTGAAATCGGCATACGCGTCCCACTCCTTCGTGGTCACGTTCCCTGCCCTGTCCTTGGCCGAGACCACCAACCGGTGCGTGCCCTCCTTGACTGCGAGCGAGGTCGTGGCCCTGGTGCCGTCAACCGTGAGGGGAGTGTCAACACCATCGATCGTGAGCGAAGCCTCCACGGCCTCACGAAAGGTGAGCTTCAGTTCCGAGCCCGGCTTGGTGATGATGTCGGCGGGATCCGGAGAGGCCACCTCGACCGACGGCCTCACCGTGTCCACGGAGAACGTCCAGGAGCGTACGAGCTTCCGGGAGAACAGGTTGCTCGAGGTCACGGTGACCTGTGCCCAGTGTTGCCCATCGCGCAGCTTCACCTTCGCCCGCACGGCGCCCCGAGTCAGGTCGACGGACTCAGCCGGCACCGGAATGGCGTCCACCAGGAACTCCACTTGATCGCGGTCGGGGACGTGACCCGGAAGACTTACCGACACGACGACCTCAGAGGTGGGCACGTACGTCCAGTCCGGCGGCGAGACTGCGCCGAGCGACGATGCGGTCGCGTACTGCACCCCCAAGAATGCCCCGCCGACCGCCATCAGCACGCCGAGCACTATGAGCGCCCGCCAGAACCGGCTCAGATGTTTGGCCCACACAACCATGCTGCCAGCATCATAGCAAACCGGATTCGTGCATGAGAGCCACAGTTTCGTCGGTGAGAGCCACCCGGTATCCGAACAAACCCTTGCCCGTGGCGAGCAGAGTCTCACGGATGGCGCCCTGAAGGTCGGTCACAGAGACCCAACGCGCCTCGGCGATCTCCCAGGTGTCCCGCGGAGCCAGGGTACGGTCACCGACGACCCGCGCCGAGAAGACATGCGTCCACCAGTGCAGCGCCGACGCTTCGATCGGGTCGGTCACCTCCGATGGCAGACCGCCCACACCCGGCCAGGGCTCGGTTGGACGGAAGATGGCGGCGATGCGCAGCAGATAGCCGTCGAGACGCAGACTAAGGCCGGTCTCCTCCAGTCCCTCCCGCAGTGCTCCCTCTTCCAGGGTCTCTCCCGCGTGCACGCCGCCGCTGGGCGCTCGATAGGCCCCCGGCGGGAACCACGGCTTGCTGATGACGGCGATCTCGTCCGCGTCGACGATGAACAGGGTCACATCGTGCACGCGCAACGTGCGCATGGAACCCGCGACCATGTCCATCTCGGCCTCGTCGATGCGCGCCTCCAACGACAGCTCGCGGGGCACACCGAACCGGACTTCCGCCCGGCGCACCAAGTCGGCGCTCAGGAGCACCGAGGAGCTACTTCCCCGGCGGAACGCACCGCCGGTCACGCCAGAGCAGGTATCCCAAGAACGGGATGTAGGCCAACAAATCGACCATGAAGATGCCCGCCATGGCGACGAACATGGGCATGAACCCCATCCGCCGCTTGGAGCACTGGTAGTAGACCAAACCCATCAGGCCGATGATCACGGCCGAATGGACGTAAGCCACCCACGATGGAGGCTCCGGGATCAGGAACAGATACAGGATCCGGAACACCGATTTCCTCCTGACGAAATCATCACGACGTTGGGCGGTACGGCCGGTACGGCACGGCCCGCACGCCACAGCGCGGCGCTACACGGCCGGCACAGCCAGCACGGCCCGAATTAGTATACGCGAGGCGGGCTACCCGCCGAGGGCTCCGGATATGCGCATGCTCAGAGATCCATTGCCATGCCGAGGCCGGCGCGCCGGCCGTCGGCGGAGGGCTGCGTCACACGGTCGCCTCGTCTGAGAGGGCGCCGCGCGCTTCGGGCAGGTCGCCCGCGTGCACCAGCACTTCGCACTTGCCCGCGCCGTCGACGGTGAGGCCGTAGACCACCGAGAGGGCATCGTGCCGCACCGTGGCGTCGATGCCGGCACTCCTCAGCTTGGCCACGATGATCTCGGCCTCCATCGGGTCGTAGACCACGGCGAGTACCGCGATCCCGTCCCCGGCCTCCGCCGCGGCTCCGATCTGCTCCGCGGCGGCCAGCAGCCGGGCGCCCAAGAGTTCCCCGGCCACGGCCAGATCCTCAACATGCTGCACGAAGCCCGCTCGCCGAGGAAAGAGCATGACGCACTCCGCCGGCATATCGTCTTCCGCCAAACCTAGACGCACGCCCAAGGGTAGGCAGGGCAGGAAGGGGAGGCTCCACATCACCTCGGAGTCGTCATCCGCGCCACCGCCTGTGGCCCTGCCCAGGGCGTCCACCGGCGTCCCCCCGAGGGCACGGGCAGCGCTCACGAACGCCCGGCCGTCGTCGCCGAAGCGCCGGACCAGCGGAAGTTCGGCGTGGGCGCGGAATGCGGCCACATATGCCCCGGAGCCCGGAAGACCTTGGAATCGCACCGGATCGGAGAGGTCCAGCTGTCCGGCCGCCCGGGCCACGTAATGGAGCACGATCACCGCCTCGGCCACGGTAGCCTCACTGACGAGATCACCATCGACCACATCGACGCGCCCCTCCGGGTAGGTGACCTGGAGTGATCGGTCCAGGTACGGCACTCGGAAGACGCCGCGGCCGGCCACCCGGCGCGCGTCGGTCGGGTCGAGCGCG
>CAZDGO010000105.1:0-7462 GCA_964504825.1 uncultured Gaiellales bacterium | reverse complement strand
ACTGCTCGACGAGAGCGATAAGATGGAGTCCGACTGGCGGGGCGATCCGGCAGCGGCTCTGATGGAGGTGCTCGACCCCGTTCAGAACCATACGTTCCGGGACACCTATCTGGAGCTGGAGTATGACCTGTCGAAGGTCCTCTTCGTGGCCACGGCGAACTACGAAGAAGACATCCCCGAGACGCTTCACGACCGTCTCGAGTTCATCCGACTGCCTGGGTATACCGAGCAGGAGAAGGAGCAGATAGCGCGCCGGCATCTTCTCCCGCGCCTGGCGGAGGAGAGCGGTCTGGGCGACCTGGGTGATGTCTTCACCCGAGCCGCGCTGCAGAGCATCATCCGCTTCTATACCCGCGAGGCCGGGGTGCGAGAACTGGCCCGCCATCTGGGTAAGGTCTATCGCAAGCTGGCTCGGCAGCGGATCGAGAAGAAGCCTCTTCCTCGCCGCATCGGGTCGGGTGATCTCGAACGACTGCTGGGGGCGCCCCCCTTCCTGAGGGCACGCATCGATGATCGCCCTCTAGTGGGGGTCAGCACCGGCCTTGCCTACACCGGTGCCGGAGGCGACATCCTGCGCATCGAGACGGTGGTCGCGCCTGGCAAGGGCGATTTTCATATCACCGGCCAGCTCGGGGAGGTCATGCAGGAGAGCATCACCGCGGCGTGGGGGTATCTGAAGACAGCCATCGCTCGAGATGACCGCTTGGGCGCGCTGTGGGACATGAGTCCAGGGAAGGCCTACCTGCTCGACCACTACGCGCCATCAGAACCCTCCGCGGGGGATGCCGGTCCGGGCGAGTTGAGCGTCGTCGTGGAGGCCGGTCCGCAGTCGGCGTCCGAGCCACCCGAGGGGGGCCCGACGGACCACGATCTCCTTTCTGCCCTCGAGGTGCGCATCCACCTGCCGGAAGGCGCCGTTCCGAAAGAGGGACCTTCCGCGGGCATAGCGGTGGCCGCGTCAATACTGTCGGCGCTGTTCCAGTCGCCGCTGAACCCACGTGTCGCGCTGTCGGGTGAGATAACCCTCACCGGGCAGGTGTTGGCAGTCGGCGGGCTCAAGGAGAAGCTGCTGGCGGCGCTCCGCGAAGGTGTGCGCACGGTGATCCTGCCCGAGGACGTGCGCCCCCAGGTGAATGAACTTCCCAAAGTCCTCACTCGTGGCTTTGAGATCGTCTACGTCGCCGAGTTCCCCGATGTGCTCGAGCATGTGCTTGCCCCCGCGCCCGACGAGAAGGAGGCCGCGTGCCCGAAGTGAGCATGGCCGCCCGCTACTCTCCCCACGAGGTGGAAGAGCGGCTGATGAAGGAGTGGCTCGAGCGCTCGGCCTTCCACGCGGAGGTCGATGCCGGCCGGCCGGCCTACTCCATCGTCATCCCGCCCCCTAATGTGACCGGCTCGCTCCACATGGGTCATGCCCTCAACGGCACCATTCAGGACGTGCTCATCCGCTACCATCGCATGCGGGGCGCCAACGCCATGTGGCTGGTCGGCACCGATCACGCGGGCATCGCCACGCAGAACAAGGTGGAGGCACGTCTCGCGGGCGAGGGGCTCCGCAAGGAAGAACTCGGCCGTGAGGCCTTCGAAGAACGGGTGTGGGCGTGGAAGCGCGAGTACGGCTCGACCATCATCCACCAGCTGAAGAAGCTCGGGTGTGCATGCGACTACGAGCGCGAGCGCTTCACCATGGACGAGGGCTATCATGAGGCCGTGGTGCGCGTCTTCGTGGATCTGTTCCACAAGGGCGACATCTACCGCGATGTCTACTTGGTGAACTGGTGCCCACGGTGTGGCTCGGCCATCTCCGACCTCGAGGTAGAGCACGTCGAGCGCATGGACAAGCTCTACTACGTCACGTATCCGGTAGTGGGAGAGGAACAGGGCCTGACGGTCGCCACCACCCGTCCGGAGACTATACTCGCCGATACCGCTGTGGCGGTGAACCCCAGCGACCCCCGCTACGCCCGCCTGGTCGGCGGACGGGCGCGGGTGCCCCTCACCGATCGCGACGTGCCGATCATCGCCGACGACCACGTAGATCCTGAGTTCGGCACGGGTGCCCTGAAGATCACACCGGGGCACGATCCGAACGATTGGGAGATCGGCCGGCGCCACGGCCTGCCGGCCCTCTCGCTCATCGACTTCGACGGACGCATGAACTCCGACGCCGGGGAGTTCGCCGGCATGCCGATAGACGAGGCGCGCTCGGCCCTGGTGGGCCGCTTGGAGCAGGAGGGACTGTTCGTCAAGGCCGACGACTACTCCCACTCGGTAGGCACCTGCTACCGCTGCGGCACGGTAATCGAGCCGCTGCTCTCGCTGCAATGGTTCATGAACATGAAGCGCCTGGCCGAGCCGGCTATCGCGTGCGTGGAAGAGGGCCGGGTGCGTTTCGTGCCCGAACACTGGGGCGAGGTGTACGTCGACTGGATGCATGGCATCCGCCCCTGGTGTATCAGTCGCCAGCTGTGGTGGGGTCACCAGCTGCCGGTGTGGTACTGCGACGCCTGCGACACAGTGATCGTGGCCACGGAGGCGCCTACCGCATGTCCCGGGTGTGCCGGGCCAGTGCGCCAGGACGAGGATGTGCTCGACACCTGGTTCAGCTCGGCGCTGTGGCCGTTCGCTACGCTCGGTTGGCCGCATCGCAGTCCCGACCTGGACTATTTTTATCCCACTACCGTGCTCTCCACAGCCCGCGACATCATCTTCCTGTGGGTGGCGCGCATGGTGATGATGGGGATGGAATACCTGGGCGACGTCCCCTTCCATGATGTCATCGTGCATCCCACGATCCTGGCTGCCGATGGCCGGAGGATGAGCAAGAGTCTCGGCACAGGAGTCGATCCGCTCGAGCTGATCGCGGAGTACGGCGCCGACGCCACCCGCTTCGGTTTGGTGTACATGAGCTCCGCGCAAGACGTGCGTTTCAGCGCCGAGCGCATCGAGATGGGGCGCAACTTCGCCAACAAGATATGGAACGCGTCGCGGCTGGTGCTCCAAGGGGCACACCCGCAGGCGATCTCTGCCGTCACCCTGGCCACTCCGGCCGACCGCTGGATCTTTAGCCGGCTGGCGGCGGTCATCGGGGAGATCTCCACCCTGTACGACAGCTACGACTTCGCCGAGGCCGCTCGGCTGATCTACCGCTTCGTGTGGAACGAGATCTGCGACTGGTATCTCGAGGTGGTCAAGCCCCGGCTGTACAGCGACGACGAGCAGGAACGCCTGCAGGTGAGCGGCACGCTCTTGGCACTGTTCGAGAGGGTGATGGGCCTGCTGCATCCCATCATGCCCTTCGTGAGTGAAGAGATCTACCGCAATCTACCCAAGGCGACTGCCGCGGACGCTGCAGGATCAGGGAACAGCCTCTTCGAGAGCGCCTTCCCCCAGGCCGACGCCGCCTGGGTGGATCCTGGTGCGGAGCGGGCCATGGAGGTCTTCGTCGCCGTAGTGGCCGGGCTGCGCTCAGCAAGGGACGAGCTGGAGGTGCCCCGGGACGTGGTGGGTCGGGTGTGGCTCGTCTCGGCCGAGGAAACGGCCGTCGAGGCACTCACGGGTGAGCCGAGGGCCTTCAGACTCCTCGCGGGAAGCGAGATAGTCGCATCGGCTCGGCGCCGCGAGGACGTGCCACCGGGACGCTATGCGACGGTTGAAGCGCCCGGGGTCATCGCTCTGCTTGAGCTTGCCGGTTTCGCCGACATGAAGAGAGAGCGCGACCGGCTCTTGGCCAAGGCCGGTAAGGCCCGCGCCGAGATCACACGGGCGGGGGCGAAGTTGGCCAACGAGGGATTCATCGCCAAAGCACCGGCGGATGTGGTGGAACAGGAACGAGAGCGTCTGGCCCAAGCTCAGGCTCTATTGGCGGATATCGGGCGCCAGTACAGCGAGCGGGTCGGGGAGGACTTGCCGAAATGAGTCGAGTGAGCCGCCGCAAGCAGCCGGTGCCCAGTGTGGAGGAAGCCCAGGCGTACATCGCCGACCTCGAGATGCTCGGCACCCGATTGGGGCTCGAACGTGTGCGCGCACTTGCCCACGAGCTGGGCGACCCGCAGCTTGCCTATCGCACCGTGCACGTGGTGGGCACCAACGGGAAGTCATCGACCACTCGGTTCATCGCGAGCATCCTGCGGGCTCACGGCTTGAAGGTGGGCGCATACGTGTCGCCCCATTTGGTCAGCCTCGCGGAACGGCAGCTTGTCGATGGTGTGCCTACGAGCGATCGTGAGTTCTATCAGCTGGTTGCCCGCATCATGCCGGTCGCGGCTGCTTTGGAGGCGGGCTTCCCTGAAGGTGAGAGGCTCACCCAGTTCGAGGTGCTCACCGCTGCGGCTTTCCTGCATTTCAAGGAACAGAAGTGCGGTGCGGCGGTCATCGAGGCGGGGCTAGGCGGTCGTTGGGACGCCACGAGTATCATCCGATCAGAGGTGCAGGTGGTGACCACGATCGGGCTGGAGCACACCGAGCTACTCGGCGAGACTTCGCTGGCTATTCTCGAGGAGAAGGCGGCGGTGATCCCTCCCGGGGGCCGCGTCATGGCTGGATCTCTGGATGACCCGGTGCGCGCGCGTCTGGTCGACATCTGCACCGAACGTGGCGCGGGGCTCCGGTTGTTCGGGGAAGACGTGTCGCTTCTGGCCGATCCGAGCCAGGATACCTTCGATGTGTTCGGAGCAGGTGATTTCTACGCCAACCTCCGCCTGTCGGTGCTAGGCAGTTACCAGCGCACAAATGCCGCCGTCTCCATCGGGGCCGCCGAGCTCTTCATGGGAAAGGGGCTTGACCACGCGAAGTTGAGCTCCGCATTGTTCGAGACCCAGGTCCCCGGCCGCCTCGAGGTGATCAGCGCCCAACCTCTCTGCATCCTCGATGGAGCCCACAATCCTTCGGGGATGGCCGAGATGGTCCGTTCGCTCGACCGCATCCTCGATCGCCGCAGGGTGATCGGCGTCGTGTCGATCCTCCGCGACAAGGGTGCGGTGGAGATGCTTCGCGACCTCGCTCCTCGCTGCGACATCTTGTTCGTCACCGAGAACAGCAATCCGCGCTCGTATGCCGCGGAGGAGTTGGCCGCGCTGCTGGAGGACATCGAAAAAGGCCCCGAGGTCTTCATCGACCGAGATGCGCGTTCCGCGCTGATGAGCGCGTACAAGCTCGCAAACTCCAACCAAGTGATCCTGGTGACCGGCTCGCTGTATCTGGTCTCCGACTTGAAACGTTCGCTGGCCGGGGTATGACGGGCAGCATGGGAGCCGACCGTGGACGTGACAGCACGCGCGTGCTGCTCTTCATGGTACTCGTGTTGTTCGCGATCATCGTGTTATTCTTCGCAATCGGCTACGCGATAGGGAAAACCGTCATCTAGGGGGGGCCGTGGAAAACGCCTTCCAGAGCATCCAGAACATCATCGATTGGACTGGATGGCCGCTGGTCTGGTATTTGCTGATGTTTGCCGTGGGCGTTCTGTGGCTCGCCCTCGTCTTCTGGACGCTCAAAGACGCACGCAAACGTATCCAGGACGGCCTCATCATCGCCGTCGCGGTGGCGACCTCGCTGGTCTTCCCGTTCATCGGCACTTTGGTGTACGCCATCCTTCGTCCGTCGGAATACTTGGCCGATGTGCGGGAGCGCGATCTCGAGATTCGGGCGATGGAGACCGAGTTGCGCGGGGTACGCCCCTGTCCCACCTGCGGAGAGCCCGTGCGTGAGGACTACCTTGTCTGCCCGAAATGCCGCAAGGGCCTGCGCGCGTCGTGCCCGAGCTGCAATCGGGCGGTGGAGTTCGCGTGGAAGGTCTGTCCCTATTGCGCCCGCGACCTTTCAACCGGCCCCTCTGCGGTGGCGCTGCCTGAGGCTACGGAGCTGATCGGGGGCAAGGCGTAACGCGGGGCTCTAGGTCTGGATGATGGGGCCCGCCCTCGCGGCGGGCCGGAATGAGGCGGCGGCTCTGGTCGCCGCTTTGTATGAGGAGGCGACTATGGAGCGCACGTTGATCTTGGTCAAACCGAACGGTGTTGCCCGCGGGTTGGTGGGCGAAGTAGTCTTACGCTTCGAACGGCGAGGATTTCGACTCGCGGGTATGAAGCTTCTGGTCGTCGATCGCGCACTCGCCGAGCGGCACTACGAGGAGCATGTGGGCAAGGGTTTCTTCGACGATCTGGTGTCGTTCATCACGTCGGGACCCATCGTCGCCATGGTGGTAGAGGGGATCTCCGCCGTGAAGGTAGCCCGCGACATGATGGGGGCCACCAATCCGGTGGACGCGGCGCCGGGAACTATCCGGGGCGACTTCGCACTTGAGATCGGCGAGAACGTCGTCCATGGGTCAGACAGCGTCGCCGGCGTTGAACGCGAGATCGCGCTGTACTTCAGACCCGACGAGCTGGTCGCATAGGTGGTGGTCCGGGTCTCCTCGTGCCCTTGGTAGGCGGGGCATGAGCGGCCAACCCTTCCCGGCGGGTTTTGAACTGTTCCTGGCGTCGCAATCGCCGCGGCGGCGCGAGCTGCTGGCCTCCATAGGCGTGCCGTTTCAGGTGGTGCCGTCGGAGGCTCGGGAGACCCTGGTGGGCACGAACGCGGGAGCGGTTGCCGAAGGTAACGCTCTGGCGAAGGCTCGAGCCGCGGTCATGCCCCAGGGGGTCGGCGAAGGGTCTTTTGTCCTGGGTGTGGACACGGTGGTCGTCGTCGATGGCGCCATCCTGGGAAAACCGGCCGACCGGAAAGAGGCCGGAGCGATGCTCGCGCGACTAGCCGGGTGTCGGCATGAGGTGGTCTCTGGTGTCGCGCTCGTGCGCGGGCCGGCGGCGGTCGAGGTGGTGGCCCATGCCGTGACCGCTGTGCGCTTCGCCCCTCTAGACGAGAGGCAACTCGAGGCCTACCTCATGTCGAGCGAGTGGGAGGGGAAGGCCGGCGCGTACGCCATCCAGGGTCTGGCCGCCCTCTTCGTCGAAGCCATCGACGGGGAGTACGCCAACGTCGTCGGGCTGCCGCTTGCGCTCCTCGCTCGATCGTTCCGCCGCCTGGGGTTCGACCTCGTGACGCGGACCTGGTTGTGAGGGCGCGGGGCGCGGCCGGCCGCGTTGGATACTCTTTCCGACCGCAGCAGGTATAATCCCCCCGGTCGAACACTCGGTCGGCTCTCCGCTGAGGAGGCCTCCGGCGCGGGTGCGGGAGGTGCGGCGATCGCTCTTTTTAGCTTCATAACAGGTTTTGGCGGCAGAGATATGGCAGTCGACCTGGGCACGGCCAACACCCTCGTCTACGTGAGAGGGCGAGGCATTGTACTCTCCGAGCCTTCGGTGGTGGCTATCGACTCACGCTCGGGCGAGGTCTACGCGGTAGGCTCGGAGGCCAAACGGATGCTGGGCCGCACACCGGGCACCATCACGGCCATCCGCCCTTTGAAGGACGGCGTCATCGCCGACTTCGACGTCACCGAGCAGATGCTCCGCCACTTTATCCA
>CAZDGO010000104.1:0-7469 GCA_964504825.1 uncultured Gaiellales bacterium | reverse complement strand
GTCGCGGAGTGCGGCCAGCACCGTATCCACCTCGCGTCGTCGTGCCTCGACCGCCGCCAACTGTGCGTCGCGGTCCGCGATCTGCCGGCGCAGGTCGAGCAACTCCACCAACGCCCGGCGCGCCTGCGCCGCGGCGAGTTCCTCGGTAGCCTGGGCGAACCGTTCTGCTGCCGTCACCTGCATCTTCAGGGGTCGCAGCGCGCCCCGCACCTCGTGTTCTACCGCCGACACCCGGTCCAGGTTCACCCGCACCTTGTCTAACTTAGCCTGGGCCCGATCCCGGCGTTTCTTGTACTGCCCTAGGCCCGCGGCTTCCTCCACCAAGGAACGGCGGGTCTGCGGAGTCGAATTGACCAGCTCATCCACCCGCCCCTGGCTGATGACGCTGTGCATCTCACGCCCGAGTCCTGCCCCCGCTACCAACTCCTGAATGTCGAGCAGCCGACATCCGGAACCGTTCAGCCGGTATTCGGATGACCCATCCCGCAGGAGCCGCCGCGAGATCTCCACCTGAGCGTAGTCAACGGGGAACATGCCCGCCTGGTTCTCGAAGACCAGGGCCACCTCGGCCACGGCGCCCGGGCGCTGTCCATCGGAACCCGAGAAGATGACGTCCTGCATGCTCCGACCGCGAAGGCTGGTGGGGCTCTGTTCGCCGAGAGCCCAGAGGACCGCATCCGCGATGTTGCTCTTCCCACTGCCGTTGGGGCCGATGATGACCGTCACGCCCGGCTCGAATTCGAGCTCAGTGGTGCGCGCAAAGGTCTTGAATCCCTTCAGCCTGACCGAACGGAGAAACGTCACGAAGTCGTCTCCGGAGATGCGACGTTGGGCGCCGACGCCAACACGCCTATTCCCACCAGCGCCGCATGGGCCGCGCGCTGCTCACTCTTCTTGATGCTGCGCCCGACCCCCCGGCCGGCCGCGGAGCCCGCCACCAGCACTTCCGAAGTGAATGCGCGTGCGTGAGGGGGGCCGTCGGTCTGGAGCAATCGGTACTCGGCCACAAGGCCGGTCAAGGCCAAATGCTCCTGCAGGGTGCTCTTGTAGTCGACGTAGCTGCTCACGCCGTAGGCGATGCGGTCGGCGAAGGCCTCCACCACCACGTCGCGCACTGTGTCGAAGCCCCGGCTCAGGTAGGCTGCTCCGATAAGAGCCTCCAAGACGTTCCCGAGCGAGGTCACACTTCCGGCCAGCTCCCGGCGCTGCTCCTCCGTGCCGGGAGCTCGGGCCAGCACCAGGTCGTCAAGCCCCAGCCGCCGGGCCACCACGCCGCAACTCCGCCGGCTGACCACGAACGCCTTCAGCTTGGCCAACCTTCCCTCGTCCGCGCCGGGGAAGCGCTCGTGCAGTGCCCATGCCACTGCCAGGCCCAGGACGCTATCTCCCAGGAATTCCAGCCGTTCATACGAGTGAGCGCGATCGTCGGTCCACGATGAGTGAGTAAGCGCCTGCTGCAACATCTCCTCGGGGAGCCCTTCGAACAGGGCGTGCAGAGATAACGGCGGCTGCGACACCGCGGAGGCCTTCACAACAAGGGGCCTGCCGCGACGGACCCGCCCTACCCGGCGCGTGCAGCGATAAACTCGACGGCGTCACCCACGGTGGTGATCTTCTCGGCCTCCTCATCACTGATCTTCACGCCGAACTCGTCCTCGAGTTCCATGATCAGCTCGACGAGATCGAGACTATCGGCGTCGAGGTCTTCCTGGAAACGAGCCTCCATGGTGACAGCGGTGCCCTCCACGCCGAGCTGCTCCACCAGGAACTCGCGGATCTTCGCGAGAATATCGTCCTTTTCCATATCTACTCCCTTAAGAATCGAAGGCTACTGCGCTTCCTCTGTCCGATGGGCGCCATGACGGCGCTCGTGCCGACCGGCGCTCATTGTAGCAACAGGCACCCAAAGGACAAAGCTGCGGCCTGCTCCAATCGCGTGCTCACCCGCCGACCGAGGCCTCGCCCGTCGCAGCTCGTCCCAGTTCTTGATCCACCGCCTCGAGCACGCCGTTACGCACAGCGTCTGCCCCAAAGCGCACAGCATTGGCGATAGCCACCCGAGAAGAATTCCCGTGGCAGATGACTACGAGGCCACGGACTCCCAGCAGATACGCGCCGCCATACTCTTCGGGGTCCAATGCCATACGCACACCGCGCAGGGCCGGCCGCAACAGCGCGCCGCCCATTCTGGACAGTAGATCGTTGCTCGAGGCCTGTTTCACCCTCAGGAGGATGGCTCGAGCCGTGCCCTCCAACAGCTTGAGCGCCACGTTACCGGTGAAACCATCGGTCACCACGACGTCAGCCACGTTGAACAGAAGATCGTGTCCTTCTACGTTGCCGACGAAATCCAAGCCGTGCGCCGAATCGGCCAACAAGCGATAGGCACCCAAGACGAGCTCGTTCCCCTTGGTCGGTTCCTCCCCTATGTTCAGCAGGCCCACTCGTGGGTGCTCGATGCCCAGAGCCCGGCGTGCGAACACAGCCCCGAGCAGGCCGAACTCCAGGAGGTGTTCGGGCCGACAGTCGGCGTTCGCGCCGGCGTCCAGGAACACGACAGGCCCATCTATGCCCGGGAGAACCGTGAGGATCGCCGGCCGCCGGACTCCTCGTGCCCGCTTGATCACCAGCAGACCGGCGGCCAGCATGGCTCCCGTGTTTCCTGCCGACACGAAGCCCTGCGATCGCCCGTCGGCCACCGTGGCGGCGCCCACCACGATCGACGAATCGCTCTTCGAGCGAACGGCTTTAGCCGGTTCATCCTCCGACGAGATCACCGATTCGCTAGGCACGACCTCGATGTGCGTGCGGTCGGCTCCCGCCAAGTGCGGTGCGAGCACTTCCGGCCGACCTACCAGCAGCACCTTCAAGGTTGCCGACGCCGCGAGTAGGGCTCCTCGCACGACTTCCCCCGGCGCGTGGTCGCCACCCTCTCCGTCCAGGGTGAGAGTGACCGGTGCTGTCGTTGTGTCGACCATCCGTGTCACCGCGCGCCCTCTCCTCTTCTCGCACCCGTACCGACCCCGTGCCGGGATACCATAGCAGTCCGGCGACTTCCGTCACCACGCCGCGTTACAATCGCTGCGGTCCCGGTGTGACGAAAGGGAGACCATGACCACATTCCGCAGGATGATGCGCACCTTTCTCAAGGGCCACTGGACCGCCCTCTTCGCCTCGCTGGTCCTGGCGGTCACGACCACCGGCCTGGGTCTGGCGGTGCCGTGGTTTATTCGCGCTACCGTCGACAAGGGCCTCGTGGGTGGTCGCAAGGATCTCCTGCTACCGCTCGCCCTTGCCATCCTGGGCGCGGCCGGCCTCCGCATGGTGGCCGCGTTCGGTCGTAGAGTCGTGTCAGGCCGCGTCTCGCTGGATGTCGAGACCGAGATGCGCGACCGTCTCTTCTCCCACCTGACCACCTTGGGTTTCGACTTCTACATGCGCTCGCAGACCGGGCAACTGATGTCGCGGGCCATCGCCGACGTGCGTGCCGTCAGGATGTTCCTCGCCTACGGCCTGGTCTTCCTCGTCACCCACTCCATCACCCTACTCTCGGTGACCGCTATCCTCTTCTCCTTGCAACCCCGCCTCGCCGCCCTCAGCCTGCTTCCTATGCCGTTCATCCTTGTCGCGGCGCGCGCGTTCAGCCGCCGCCTCCACCCCTCCCTCTGGGCGGTGCAACAGCGCATCGCCGAGCTTACCGCCGTGGCCGAGGAGCGCATCACCGGCATCCGCGTCATCAAGGCTTTCGCCATCGAGGATCAACAACAGGCCACATTTGCGCTGGCGTCCGACCAGATCTACCGCCAGAACCTCGAGGCCGCGGGAATCCGCAGCCGGTATATCCCGCTGATGGGCGTGCTGCCAAGCCTCAGCCTCATCATCATCTTGCTCTACGGGAGCCGGATGGTGGTGGCCGGCGACCTCAGCCTGGGAAGTCTGATCGCCTTCAACGCCTATGTCATGTTGCTCATCTGGCCCATGCGCATGCTGGGGATGCTGGTGAGCTGGGCGGAGCGCGCGACCGCCGCGGGTGAGCGCGTGCTGGAGGTCCTCGACGAGCGCCCCACAGTGACCGACCGACCACGCGCCCGCGACCTGGGCTGCATCCGAGGCGCCATAGAGTTCCGTGACGTCTCGTTCGCGCACGACGATGCACCCGTGATCACCGGGATCTCGTTGCGCATCGAGCCAGGCGAAACCGTCGCCCTGGTGGGCCCGACGGGATGCGGCAAGACCACCATGGCCCACCTGATACCCCGGTTCTACGACCCGACCGATGGCGTCGTCCTGCTCGATGGGGTCGACCTGCGCGATGCGACTCTAGTCTCGCTGAGACGCCAGATCGGCCTCGTCGATCAGGATCCCTTCCTGTTCTCCCTAAGCGTGCGCGACAATATCCGCTACGGCCGGCCGGAGGCGTCCGACGAAAAGGTGGTCACAGCGGCCACGGCCGCCGCCGCCGACGACTTCATCCTGGCCCTCCCCGCCGGCTACAACACCATCATCGGTGAGCGGGGGGTCACCCTCAGTGGTGGCCAGCGCCAGCGGCTGGCGCTGGCCCGCGCCCTGCTTATCGATCCGCGCATCCTCATTCTTGACGACGCCACCTCCAGCGTCGACGCTGAGACCGAGGCCCGCATCGTCGACGCTCTCTCCAGACTGCGGGGGTCGCGCACCACCGTGATCGTGGCCCACCGGCCGTCGACGGTCATGCTCGCCGACCGAGTAGTGCTGATGGAGGCCGGCGCCATCCGGCAGGTGGGGACCCCGAGCGATGTGCCCTGGCAGGAGATACTCGTCGCCGACGCCGAGGTGGGCCTGCAGCGACAGCTCGCGGCTGCGCATCGCGCGGCCGCCGACCTGGAGGCCCAACGAGCCGTGACAGCGCGACTTGGCGCAGCCGGCACCGGAATAACAGCATGAGCGGTCTGCGTGTCTGGGTGCGGCGCCGGGCCCTGGTTCGGCTGGCAGGCTACGTGCGGGGGTACCGCCTGCAGGCGATAGGAACCGTCGCATGCATGGTCGCCCTCACCGCCTGCGGGCTCGCCGGACCGTATCTGCTGCGCCTCGCCATCGACCGCGGCATCGGCGAGCACGACCTCGGTTTCCTCACCCTGATCGCGGCCATATATCTCGGCATCTCCCTGCTGGGCGCGCTCTTCAACGGCCTGCAGACCTACGGGGTGAACTGGGTGGGCGAGCGCGTGGTCCGCGATCTCCGCGACGATCTCTTCCGCCACCTGACTTCCCTAGACGTGGGCTATTTCACGCGCCAGCGGGCCGGGTGGATCATCTCGCGCCTCACCAACGACATCGAAGCCCTGGAGCAGCTCCTAGTCGAGGGTTCGGCGCAACTCGTGACGAACAGCCTCACCCTCTGCGGAGCGGTGGTGATCCTTTTCAGCATGGATATCCGCCTTGCCGCGGTCACCATGAGCGTCCTGCCCATCCTCTTCGTAGCCACGGTCGTCTTCCGCATGCGCGCGGTCACCGCCTACCGCCGGGTGCGGAACGCCGTGGGCGACGTCACAGCCGCCCTTCAAGAGAGTCTAAGCGGCATCAGGGTGGTGCAGGCGTTCGCCCGTGAGACTACGGATCACCGTGGGTTTGCCGCTGTCAACGAGCGCTACCGCCTAGCGAACATGAACACCGTCGTATTGTCCAGCATGTACTTCCCCGCAGTGGAGTTCCTCAGTGCCGTGGCCACCGCACTCATCCTGCTGTATGGGGGTCATCAGGTCGCGCGGGGAGCGATCACCATCGGAGTCCTAGTGGCGTTCATCGGCTACCTTTCGAGCTTCTTCGACCCCGTGGAGGCGCTCTCCGATCTGTACAACACGATCCAATCTTCGGGCGCAGCCCTGGAAAAGATCCTCTCGGTGCTCGACACGGAACCTGGTGACGCCGAGCGCGCCGGAGGACTCCCGGCTGCCCGCCTCGCGGGCGACATCACCTTGGAGGCGGTCTCTTTCGCGTATGCCGTCGAGACGGGCGAAGTCCTCGACCGCGTAGACCTGCATATCTCCGCCGGCCAGCGGGTAGCCCTGGTTGGGCCCACCGGTGCCGGCAAGAGCACCCTAGCTCGACTTCTGCTGCGCTTCTACCACCCGACGCTCGGACGCGTGCTCGTCGACGGGATCGATCTGCGTGAGTACGACGTGCGGGACTACAGACGCCATGTGGGCTATGTGCCGCAGGAGCCGTATCTGTTCTCCGGCAGCGTGCTGGACAACATCCGCCTGAGCCGTCCCGATGCCGATCTTGCCGAGGTCCGCGCGGCCGCACTCGAACTCGGCATCGATGACCTGTTGTCCTCACTGCCCGAGGGCTATGACACCCGCGTTCATGAACGAGGCAGCCGCCTCTCCGCGGGAGAACGTCAACTGGTCGCCTTCGCCCGAGCCTTCTTCGCCCATACCGAGATCCTCATCCTCGACGAAGCCACATCGAGCGTCGATCCTGGCACCGAGCACCGGCTGGAGTCCGCCCTCAGCCGGCTCCTCCGCGGGCGGACCGCACTGGTGATCGCCCACCGCCTGTCGACCGTGGAGACGGCCGACCGGATCATCGTCTTGGAAGATGGACGCATCGTCGAAGACGGTGTCCACTCCGAACTCTTGGCCAAACGCGGCCCCTACGCGCGGCTGTACCACGCACAACTCTTGGCCCAACACTTGGCAGCCACGGCCCGCCCGGGAACCGACGACGTGTGAAGCCCGTCTCAGTCGGCACAAGATAAGTCGCCGTTGCCTGACGCACGTCGGTTCTCTATACTGTAAACATCGTGTTGAGCGGGTTTACCCCTCTTGTCAGGGTTTGAACGGGACCGCTATCGACAATACTCACCTACAAGGGTACAATGTGCGGGTTTGCATAATGACGGTACGAGACGACGAGGATAGGTTGACGCAGGTATGGCAATGCATCGAGAGATTGAAGTGGCGGCGGTCGAAGGCCGAACCGTGCTTGATATGCAAGATATTCTCCATCTGGGTCAGGAACGCGGTTACGTGACCAGCGATGAGATCATGAGCCTGGTAGAAGAACATGACATGAGCACCGACGAGATCGAAGAACTGTACTCGCAGTTGATCGACCTCAGTGTCGAGGTCTACGAGCAGAGCCCGGTAGCAAGCGGCGCACTCGAGCAACCGGAGCCCACGCTCGATCTCTCCATCGAGACCATCAGCCATGATCCTCTCCGGCTCTACCTCAAGGAGGCCGGCGAGATCCCCCTGCTTACCAAGCAAGTGGAGATAGAACTGGCCAAGCGGATCGAGCAGGGGGACAAACGGGCCAAGGACCGCATGATCCAGTCGAACCTGCGCCTGGTGATCTCCATCGCCAAGAACTACTACACCCAGGATATGGATCTGCTCGACTTGATCCAGGAGGGCAATACCGGCCTGATCCGTGCGGTCGAGAAGTTCGATTACCGCAAGGGCTTCAAGTTCAGCACTTACGCGACC
>CAZDGO010000103.1:0-7471 GCA_964504825.1 uncultured Gaiellales bacterium | reverse complement strand
GGCAAGAAGCCGGGCACGTCGACGAACGTGATGAGCGGGATGTTGAAGCAGTCGCAGAAGCGCACGAAGCGGGCGGCTTTCACTGAGGCGTCGATGTCGAGCACCCCGGCCAGTACCATGGGCTGGTTGGCCACGATGCCTACGCTCCGCCCCCCCACGCGGCCGAAACCGACCACGATGTTCCGGGCGTAGTGCTCCTGCACCTCCAAGAGGACGCCGTGGTCGAGGATGGGCCCGATAACGTCCCGCATGTCGTACGGCTGGTTGGGGTTAGAAGGGATGAGGGTGTCAAGTTCTTTCGCCTCGCGCAGAGGATCGTCGTCGGTGGAACCGAGAGGCGCATCCTCCAGGTTGTTCTGCGGCATGTACATCAGGAGCTCCCGAATGAGCAGGAGACACTCCTCCTCGGAGTCGGCGGCGAAGTGGGAGACCCCGCTCTTGGTCGAGTGGGTCAGGGCGCCTCCGAGCTCCTCTTTGGTCACCTCCTCGTGGGTGACCGCCCGGATCACATCCGGCCCGGTGACGAACAGTGAGCTCGTGTTCTTCACCATGAGGATGAAGTCGGTCATGGCGGGCGAGTAGACCGCGCCCCCGGCGCAGGGGCCCATGATGGCCGATATTTGCGGGATGACGCCCGACACCAGGACGTTCCTGAGGAAGATGTCGGCGTAGCCCGCCAGGCTCATGACGCCTTCCTGGATGCGCGCCCCGCCCGAGTCGTTCAAGCCGATCATGGGGGCCCCGTTTTTCTGGGCCAGATCCATGACCTTGCACACCTTCTGCGCGTAGGCTTCGCCCAAAGAGCCCCCGAACACGGTGAAATCCTGGGAGAAGGCGAAGGCGAGGCGCCCGTTGATGCGCCCAAAGCCGGTGACCACCCCGTCCCCGGGCACGAGCCGTTCGCCCATGCCGAAGTCATGGCACCGGTGGGTGACGAAACGGTCGAGCTCGGTGAAGCTGCCCTCGTCCATGAGCAGCGCGAGCCGCTCCCGGGCGGTCATCTTGCCCGCTTGGTGCTGCTTGTCGATGCGCTCCTGGCCTTCGCCCAAGAGCGCCTCCTGCGTGCGCCGTTCGAGCTCGGCGATGGGATCCCGCTCGGTTGTCATGCCTTCGCTCCCCTGTTCCATGACGCCGCGCCCCATCGGAGGTGATGCGACTCGGAGATCTCTCACACAAGCGACTACCATCCCATCCAGGGGGCTCGGAGTCAACGGGCCTGGGCGTGCGACGTACCCGAACGCGCCGTGGAGAGGAGATACCCTTGGCGCGTACCCAACGCCCCGTCGTGGATTCGAGCCGATGAACCCGTCTGCCGACGTCGCTGGGGTCACCATGGACACCGCCTTCTGGGTGGCCACGCTCATCTTCCTGGTGTCCTACGCTCTCATCATCTCGGAGAAGACCCACAAGACCATCGTGGCACTTGCCGGTGCTTCCCTGGTCTTGGTGTTCAAGATCCTGGAGCAGCGCGAGGCCTTCCACGCGGAGGACCTCGGGGTCGACTGGAACGTCATCTTCCTGCATCAAGAGTGCCCGCGTTGGCAAGGGGGAACCCTTCCGCATCATGGTGATCTTCGCCGTGGTCACCGCGGTGGTGAGCGCGTTCTTGGACAACGTGACCACTGTGCTCCTGATCGCGCCGGTAACGCTCTTTATCGTCGATGCATTGGAGGTCGATCCCGCTGATCATCGACATGGCCCACCAACTCTGGCCCGATCTACAAGACACGGCGCTCCTTCACAACCCCGACCTCATGCCCATCTGGTGGTCGCTGGCGCTGGGCGCCTGTCTGGGTGGGAACGGCACCGCCATCGGCGCCTCGGCGAACGTCATCATCGTGGGGATGTCGGAGCGGGCCGGCAAACGCATCACCTTCCTCCGCTTCATGTTCTACGGCATGCCCATCATAGTGGTGACGACAGCGGTGGCTATGCTGTATGTGTGGTTGCGGTACTACGTGCTGGGGTGACCGGCGGGGGCCGAGGCAACAAAGTGGCGCGACCACCGACCCCATGGATCCGCGGCAATGCCGGGACACCCTTCTTTCCGTCTGGCCAGGCTTGTAGGATGAGCCACAGGACTCCCCGCAGCTGGTGGGAGATACGCCGGAAGCACGCGAGATGAAAGCCGGGAGCGCCGTGAATGCCCTCGATTCGAACTCTGGTCGGCTCGCCGTTGGTGTGGATGTCGCCGCCGCGCGCCCGTGCACGGCGGTGGCCGTTCGCGGAGTTCAGGCCGAGAGGTGGATGGACACCGGGGATGTCGAGGCTCTCGTGGCCTGGATCACCGAGATCGATCCGGAAGTCGTGGCAGTGGATGCGCCGCAGGGCCCGAGTCTGGGTCTGCTTGCTCAGTCTGTCGATGGAACTAAGCCCTACGCCGGACGGGTGTGCGATCGGGAACTCCGGAAACGAAACATGCCCCTTTACGAGGTGCCGGGCAATGTGGAGGCGGCACCATCATGGATGCGGGTCGGCTATGAACTATTCGCAGGACTTCGGGAAGCAGGGTACCTCCCCGCAGTCGCCCCTGAGAACCCTGTCTACGGCCCCGCCGGTCGGGCAGCCATCGAAGTGTATCCGCATGCTAGCTTCGTTTCTCTCCGCAACGGCAGACTGCCAAGAAAGACGACACGGTCCGGACTGGAGGCGCGCGTCCGACTTCTCCATGAACTAGGGCTCTCCTGGGACGGCCGCTGCGATCACGATTCGTTGGACGCGCTCGTCGCGGCGGCCACGGGGCTCCTGTTCCTAGATGGTCGGGCTGCGCATGTGGGCGACGCAACCGAGGGCCTCGTGTGGCTGCCCGAGCGCGACGCGCCATCGAGTTCTGGCGGCGACACAGCCGGAGCCCATGAGGTCGACGACGCCGCCGGCACCTCGTTCGAGCCCCCAACGTGTCCGTTCTGCGCCAAGATCGCGAGACGGGAGATCGTTGCCGAGAACGAGTTGGCGATAGCATTGCGCGACTCGTATCCTCTCACCGCGGGCCACACCCTCGTGGTCTCCCGACGGCACATAGCGAACTACTTCTCTTTATCGGAACTGGAGCAGGCTGCGCTGTGGCGGCTGGTCGCGTCCGTGCGCGCCGATATTGAATCGGCCGTCGGGGCGCAGGTGCTCACCGATACAGACACCGGCCGTCGCCCGAGATCGTCCTCCGACGGCTACAACCTCGGAGTCAACGTGGGAGAGGCGGCAGGACAGACCGTCGGCCACGCCCATGTTCACATCGTACCGCGTCGGATTGGCGACGTCCCCGATCCCCGGGGTGGCGTCCGGTGGGTTCTCCCGGAGCGTGCGGCCTATTGGGACGTGAGCTGGAAACCATGATTGCGGCCGCACATGCCCCGAATGCCGATCGCGGGACGATCGCCTTTGGTGAGCGTCTGCTGACCCTACTTGACCTGGGATCTTTCACAGCCACGTACAAGTACGCCATGCTATTGGCGCTCATAGACCTCTGCCTCGAGCAATCCGATGGCGCCGGTGGGGCTCCGACTGTGCTGACCACTCGGCAGCTCGCCCACAAGACCGTGGAACTCTATTGGGGGCACACCATTCCCTTCATCTCCCCGGCAGGCGAACACATCTTACGCCAGAACACAGGCGGTCAGGCTCAGATCCTGAGTCTCATCGCCCGCTTCCGCGAGCGCGAGGTCGGCAACCTGTTCGCCACGCTCGCCGAGGCAAGGGGCAGGGATCCTCGGGCGTTTCAGCGCCTCGTCGAGGCCGTGGAATGGAAGCTGATCGAGATGCCTCTCCCGAGGCTTCAGATGGTGGGCACCCGGCACGAGCCGTTCGTCTACCAGATCGGATGGGAGGTGGGAGTGAACCGTAGAGCGGCGAGCGGACCTGACTTCGACAACCGCATCCACCTGCTCCACGGCGCCGGTGACCACCTGGTCCGGCTGGCGGGCCTCCTGCGCCCGCTCGTGCAGCGCGAGTGGGCGTCGATGGTGGCTCGTCTCAATCGCGAGATGGTGGAGGAGTCTCGGTTGGAGGAGTTCTTGTTCGGGACACCGCGAATTCGGCTCGACCGCGTGCGCGCACCCCTGCGGGACCTGCAGGAAGGTCGGTGTTTCTACTGCGTGCAGCCGATGAGTGGCCCGGTCGAGGTGGACCACTTCATTCCCTGGACCCGCTACCCCGACAATGGCCTCTACAATCTGGTGCTCTCGGATCGCCGGTGCAACAATGCCAAGCGTAACTTCCTGCCGGCATTGGAGCATGTCGAACGGTGGAGGGCCCGCTCAGTACCCGGATCGTCAGCGGCCGCGATCATTCGGCGCGTAGAAGAGGACACAGGTTGGGAGCGCCACCCCGGCCGGACTCTGAGCGTAGCAAGGGCTATCTACCTGCGTCTCCCGGCCCACGCGAAGCTGTGGGTGGCTCCGGACGAGTTCGCGGATGCGGACCGGACTGCGCTGACGTCGGCGCTGGCTTGAGGGGTTCAGCTGTTGGACATGCGAGTCGCCGAACAAGGCGCTCTCTCTGGCAGTCCGTCGTGATGATCCGGCGGCGTGTGCGCTGAACCGTTCGTTCGGCGATCGACTCAGCGGCAGGGGACAACGTCTATGCCGGAGAGCACTAGTTCGAACTTCTTGTCGGGCAGGCTGCCGACTCGATCTGTGAGGCAGCACTTGTCGAGCGTCACGGGCTGAGAGACGTTCGCGCCGGGGTCGCCGGCCGCGCCTACTCCTTCCACCCGCGCTGCGCCATGATGCTCAACACGGCCTCTCGCTCGACCATCCACGCGTCGGCCGGGCGCTCGAGGAAGCGCTCCACGTCGGTCTTGACGCCGTCCCACGGGGCCTTGCCGAGCCGGCGAACCAAAGCGCTCTTCCACCCCTCTACCTCACCCGCGAGATTCGCCGGACCGGATTGACGCAACGCGTTGGCCAACAGCGTCTCATTGGGCTCGGGCCAGGTCGGGTCGCTCAGATACCACGCCAGATCGTACACGTCGCGGCCCTTCACCCATTCCCGGCAGAGCAGCGCGGCCACTTTGCCGGCGAGCAGCGAACGCTTGTCGTGATGCGCCAGACGCAGGGTCGCGTGCCGGCGCACCGTGGTCACCTCAAGACCGGCGCCGGCCGGAGGACGTGTGTCCACCTCCACCTTCACGGAGAGCGCTTTTTCGGCGCGCTGGCTCAGTCCCAGCTCATGCTCCAGCCCGGGAAAGCGGATGAATGCTTTATTGACCACCGTCTTTGTGGACGCTTTGGCCTCCGTCCGGTAGCCCTCCTTCTCGAACCGCGCTCGAGCGGACGCGATCAGGCCGAGGAAGTCGAACTCCGGAGAGGGGGTTTCCAGCGCGAAGTCCAGGTCCTCCGAAAAACGCGGCAGGCGGTACAGGAAGCGCAGGGAAGTTCCCCCCATGAACGCCATCGATGCCCATGCGCCGCTCTCCTGGAGACTCTCCAGGATCCTCGCCTGCAGGTACTCCCGCATGATGTTCACCGCGTCGCGGGGAGCCGACCTTTCCACGATTTCGCGCAGGTACTCTTTCACAGGTCCTGGTATTCCTCCGCCTCAGCGCGGGCCAGAGAGGCGACGTTGCCTGCGAACCGCTCCACCTTGCGGCTGCCGAAGCGCTGGGCCATGGTGGCGAGACGCTCGAGATCGACGGAGTCGAGCCGTTGCAGGCGGAGCTCCCGGGCGAAGGCGGGCTCACCGGAGCGACCGCGCAGGTAGCTCAGATCCAGCAGCGCCTTCTCAGGAACGGCCACGAAGGCGATCCGACTCCCGCCGACTGCCTGCGTCCGGTATCCCCAAAAGAGGTCCGCCTTGAGATGCTGATACACGAACGTTCCGAAGGGGGTGGTGCGGGCGCCCGGCCTTCCCGTGGTCACGGCCGTGGTGGCGAAGACGGCTTCCGGGATGAGGCCGTGATCGGCGAGCACCGTCTCCAGGCTGACATACGACCCGGGCACCAGGGCATTCGACACCTCGTACGGATGCGGCTCCGCGGTGCGGTACGGTTCGCCCAGCGCGTAGAGGCCGCGCCGCACCTGCACAACGGTGCCGTCGGAGGTCCACCGAGACAGCTGCCTCCTGATCTCCTGGAGGCTCAGTCCAGGTGATAGCAGCATGCCGGTGCTGAACAGGGGCTCGCGCCCCACCGCCATCAACAAGTCCGCGCGGTTCATTGCAGTAACTTACCATGAATGGGTATCTAGTGCGACGGCATCGGGCTAGACGCAATGGGCCAACCTTTCGCCAACCGGTAGCGCGCGGACCTCCAGGACCGCCTGACTTCGTGGGGCTCCTGAGACAACCCCGAGCCACCTCGCGTCGCGCCGCCCCCGCGGCCATGACGATCAGCATCTGCCCCACACCGTAGGTGAACCAGATGACATCACCCATCAGACGGAAAACTCGGCGTCGTTGAAAAGCCCCGCCGCCAGGATGAGATCGCTCACCAGGAACAGCGCGCCACCGATGGCGAACGGCACATACGCCCGGTCCTGGACCGCCAGGCTGGTCGCCATCCCGGCAGTACTCGCAAGAAGCAAGGCGTACTGCAAAGCCGCCCAGTGCAGCACCGTCGCCTCCTGACCGCGGAGAACTACCAGACACCATCCCACGAGGCCGACCATCCACCAGATCGCGAGCGAGACCCACCGGATCCTGCGGTCGCTCAACCCGGACCGAGCGCTCCAATGAGCCGCGGCCGCGATGTAGCAGACGTGCCCGAGACCGAACGCGGCGATGCCGGCGAGGACGTTCTCGCCTCCGGGCAGAAGACCGGCCAGCACCAAATCCGGCCAGCACCAAATCGCCCGCGAGACCGCACGTCATGCCAACACCCAGCAGTAGGGCGAAACGGCCCGTCGGCCCGCGCCGGCCGAAAGCGAAACCAGCTCCAGCCGAGCGCCACGAGCACCACAGACGAGCCCATGCGCGTCCACGCCGGCATGCGCTGCGTGGCATCGGCCCCCGATCCCAACAGGAAGCCGCCGAACAACAGCGCCGCCCAAGCGATTAAGAGGCCGGTCGGCCAACGTCGCTGCGATGTGTCTTCGAGGTAGTCGAACATGGCGCGCTCAGTCTACCGGGTTCGGCGAGCCGCTCCCGGGCGGTCATCTTGCCGGCTTGGTGCTGCTTGTCGATGCGCTCCTGGCCTTCGCCCAGCAGCGCCTCTTCCGTGCGCCGCTCGAGCTCGGCGATGGGGTCCCACTCGCTAGTCATGCCTTCTCTCTCCCCTGGTCCATGACACCGCGCCCGCTGGAACCCGTACGAATCCGAGACCTGTCGCGCAGGCGACTACCATCCCATCCGGGAGGCTCGCAGTCAACGGGCCACGCACACATGGGGAGCCGGAGCGGGAGCAGATGAAACGCTTCATCCGAAAGCGGCGACATGCTAGTGTCCTGAGTCTTTAATTATTAGTATATTTATGCTACCATTGGGCCATGAAAACGCACACTCGTGGTCCTCGAAAAGCAGTGTTGGAACTGACTGATGG
>CAZDGO010000102.1:0-7475 GCA_964504825.1 uncultured Gaiellales bacterium | reverse complement strand
GAGGGCCGGGGACATCCTGGTAAGACAGCAGATTCTGGGCAAGTGGCAACTCTCTCCAGTCAAGGATCTGATAGGAGCCGACTGTGGGGAAATACGGCGGCGGGTTGTGCAGAAGATGGGAATCGTACGAGTTATCGCCCACGAGGAAGCCGGCGTAGTCCGAACCGGATGCGGCTTGGGCCATACGCACCGGGGTCCCTTTCGTGGAGATTGACCCGAACATCATGAGCGTGTCGCGCCGCGGTCCCCATTGGCTGGAAGACCCGAACGTGTCGAAGTTGACGAACTCCCGCCCCTGCTGGGCGATCATGGCGGCATCGATCTCCATGTCCATGACCGAGAGCGGCCCACCCTTCATGTAGGGGGCGTACATGGGGATCTCGACGTTGTTCTGACCGATCAATCCCACAGCCACCGTGCCGTCCTTTGCCCGGTAGGTAAGGTCACCGACGACATGGATCGAGGTGGCGTCCCGCTTGCCGGTAGGATTCAGCTGGCCGGAGGAGGCGATGGTGATACGTCCAGTCAGGTTCGTCCCCTCCACCCACACATTGTCGTTGACGTACAGGACCCCGGTGGCGGGATATGGTCGTGCTGCTCCCAGGGCGTCCCACGTTAGATAGCCTCCCTGCCGGCTGCCGTTCGAGTAGCTCTTGCTCTCGAGTTCGTCCCTCACCGGAGAGGTTTGGTACAAGGAATTCGGCAACAGCTTGACATACCAGCCGTGCGCCTGCCCCGGTGCCGTGGGATCGACGTACGACAGGTTGGCCGTTCCGGTTGCGAGCCCGGAGAGGCGGGTGAAGTCGGACGTCACCGTATTGAAGTCGACGGGGGGAACCGGAAAGTGCCACAGGGCTTTGCTCGGATCGTTGCTCGGCAGATTCTGAGACCACACCCCCGGCTGGGTGCCCGCGTATCCCGTGTCGTAGCTGCTCTGGGCGCTGGACACGACGTCGATGATGTTGGAAGTCTCGATGCGCACGCCGGTGTTGGAGTGCGTCTTGCCATGCCACACGCGCGTGGACGGCCCCCCGATGTACACATCCGAATCGACGAGAAGGACGTACTCGCTGAAGGAGGGGCGGCCGAGGTGAGCACGCACCGTACGACTCCCATTCTCCGGAGAAGCGGCCTCTCCTGTCACCGTCACGGTCACACGCGAGTCCGACTGGGATGGAGGATCGACCTTGAGAACATACTGTCCTTTGATCGTACCGTCGTACAGATCGGTAAGCGGGAAGGACTTCACGTGGGGGTCCGCCTCGGCGTTGCCGGGGATCGCGAAGTCGTTGAACTCCGACGACGAACCGCTCGCCACCATCCATAGATACTGATTCAGTCCGGCTTCGGCCACCGCGAGCGACTGCGTGTAGGCGCGGTCGCGCCGCACGTGCTGTTGGCTGACCACAATAGCGGCGAGTAGGGTGGCGGACATCATCCCGATGGCAAGGAGCACGAGCATCGTCAGCGCAAGAATGTAGCCGTCCTCGGAAGAAGCCATCCTCTTCGTAGTCTCCGCCGACGCGGTTCGTATGCGTCCCAGAAGCGCGCGCGGCCGGGTTCGAGCTCGGTTCATCCCTGGAGGCCTCCATCGTATCGCTGCCTGATCTGCACCCGCGATTCCAGCCGAGCGTTCCCATGGTCGAGTTCGGGCACTTCGTTCACGATCAGGGTCACATCCACGGCCACGATCTCACGCCGCTGGGCGTCGGTGGATGGAGACGTTGTTTCGACGAGGCTTGTGGTGCTTTGATCGTAGCGGTAGTAGCGGAAGATGGGCGTGGACCCGTTGCGTACGCCGTCAATTATCACGCCGTCGGTTTCGTACGAAGGGTAGGTCGGCGGCGACTGATCCATGTTCGGTTCTGCGGTCTGCATGCGAAGAGCCGTGCCCGAGAGGTAGTAGCGGGTCTTCTCGGTCTGGCCGTCGCCATCGAGGTCCGCGAAGAAGACGATATCGGTGACGTTGGCGGTGGCGATGGAGTCGGTGGTGGTGGTCATATTGCTCATGGACGAGGAGGCCATGCGGACGTACCGGGTGATCTGGTTCAGGGCGAGGCGGGCATCGTCCTGGTTCTGGATACGCACGTGCTCGGTGGCTACAGTCCTGGTGACGTTCATCAAGATGCCGAGGACCCCGACCACCATGATGCCCGCCACGAGCATGGTCACCAGGAGCTCCACGAGCGTGAAGCCCTCCTGCGCCGATACGAGTGCATTGCTCGGTCCGCGAGCGGCAACTGGGCGCCTGTCTGCCGTGACCACCATCAGTTGCGCTCCATTGTCACTTCGAGGTAGACGGCTCCGTTGACAGTGACCGTTCCGTTGTAGTCGTCATAGTGGTTGCGCTCGATCCTGAACTGATAGTCGCGTACCGGGAGGTCCGTGAACGTCACGTAGCCCTCGTTGTTCGTCGTCTTCGTCCCACTCACGCCCTGCAGCTTGACTTCCGCGTTCCCGAGCGGGTTGCCGTTCGAACTCAACACTCTGATCGTCAACGAGCCCCAGGCAGGCAGCGTCGTGGTGGTTGTGGCGACGCTCGTGGTCGTAGTGGCGCCGGGCAGAGTCGTGCTGGTCGTCGTGATGCCCGTCGTGGTCGACGCGGTAGTAGTGGTGCCCCCGGTGTTGGTTACCGTGAGTACGACATCGAGTGTCTGTCCCGGGTCGAGGGCCACCGACGCTGAGGTCGGATCGTAGCCTTGGCCCGGATTGACGAGCACCACGTACGGATCGAGGTCCGTAGAGTAGCGAACGTCGGCGAGGGAGACCTTCCCGCTGGAATCAGTCGTCACATCCTGCGAGTATCCACTCGGCCCCGTGACCGTCAACGTGAGATTCGGGACCCCCAGGCCGGTCGTCCCATCTAGGACCTCGATGTTCAGCGTGGACAGCAGGTCTATGATGAGCTGCACGACCGTGTAGGGGATACCGTCCTGAACGACCACCGCCGGATCGGTCCAGTCCGAGTTGTAACCGGTCTTGCTGGCCGTCACGACATAGGCGGCCGTGGCGTCGGGCCGGAGGCCCGGTATCAGTATGTGACCTTGTGAGTCCGCGCGGATCGCGCTTGAGTCTATACGCACGTTGGGCACGAGATGGTCGTTCTGCACCACGATGCGGGCGTCCGGCACCGGGATGCCCTGAGTGTCGGTGACGGTGACGTCGAGCGCGCCGCCCGCGGCCCCTCCCGCCATGTTGCTCGTGAGTTCCACCGGATCTAAGCGGCTGTCGCCAAAGACGCCCACGCGGACGGTGACTCGCCGATAATTGGCGGGATAGGGGCCGGAGTAGCTCGAGTCCTGGATGTAGACGACCTCGCGGATGATCTCTAAGCGCACCCCATCGACGGTCCGCTCTTCTTGGGGAACGAGTGTCCCCGGAGGATTCCCCCCGACCGTGCCAACATCCTCATAGGGCAGAGCTCGGATGTTCTCCAGTTCCTCGGTGGCCACTTGGTGAAGGAGGGACCGCGTCTCAGAATCCATCGTTCGACCCACCGCGGAGGCGAAGAACTGGGCGATGAAGATGAGCCCGACCACCAGGACGAGACCGGCGATCAGCACCTCGTAGAGCGTGAAGCCGCTGGTGCCCGTCCATTGCTCGTGACGTCCGTGGCCGCGCCGGCTACGGATTGGCAAGATGGCAAGCATGCTCCTCAAACTCCCTTCATCAAGCAGCCCTATTCCGCATCATCGGCATCGAGTCATCAGACCTTGACGGACGATCATGTCAAAGGGGGATGATCAGCAGCAACGTCGGGGAATGCCCCGGCCGGGGCGGCAGACGAGAACGAACAACACGGGGTGGCGCATTTCATGGATCCTCCCTCTCGCCGCGGCAGTCGCTTCAGCATGGTGAAGGGGTAATGCGGAGTCAAGGAACCGAGTCGCCTCGCCAAGAAAGCGCACGAAAAGGAACCGTTACCTCACACATGAACTACGAAGCGCATGGCCGCACTTGCCATGCGCACCATGACATCATGGTCGCTCACGAGTGCGCAAGGCACCCTGGACTCGCACCGTGCCCGACGACTCCTTACCGACGATTCTGTTCCTCGTCGAGGAAGAGGGACTCAAGCAACTGAGTCTCCAGTGAACCCGGGGCGGTTCACAGTCCACCTATCTTCGTCAGGGGCCAGTAGATCATGAAGGCCTTCCCCAAAATCTTGTTCATTTCCACCGGGCCGAAGACCCGGCTGTCGGCGCTCTGCTTGCGGTTGTCGCCCATGGCCCAGAAATAGTCGGGCGGCACCTTCTCCTCGGGGAAGGTGCCCTCGATGAACTGATCTTTGAGATAGGGCTCATTCTTGGCCACGCCGTTCACGTAGAGCCTGCCGTCATGCACCGCCACTGTGTCGCCGGCCACGGCTACCACCCGTTTGATGTAGTCCTCTTTCGGCGACGAAGGCGGGTGGAACACCACCACGTCTCCCGGCTTGAGGTCGGTGAACCGGTAGATGAAGCGGTTGGCCAGCACCCGATCGCCCTTTACCAGGGTGTTCTCCATGGATTCGGAGGGGATGTAGAAGGGCCTGACCACGAACTGCTGGATCAGCAGAGCCAGGATGAAGGCCGTGCCGACGATGATCACGACCTCTACCAAGCTGCTGACCAGCGAGGAGCCCTGCTGCCGTCTCATCGCTGGAAGCCACGAGCGCACTATGCCGTAACGACCGCCCACGCCGCGCGCCAAACCGCGGACACGTGAGGGTCGCGAGCTACAGACCGTGGACGTCTAGAGGGCTCATAGACGAAGCATTTTCCATTCCCGACCCCGCCATCCGGCTTTGGACTTGATAGATTCGCGCTAAGCACACCGTCACTGCTCCGGTGATCGGGCTGCGCTCGCCGAACTCAGGACGTAACCGCAGGTGCATCGACCGATTGCCTCCTTGCCAGTAGTGGCATTCTTGGCGACACCAAGCCTAGTCTTTGGCGCCATCGAGCCTAGTCTTTGTCTCGTGTTCAGGCAAAATCGCCAATGCGAGGTAAAGGGCAGAAAGCAGGAAGGACGGGAGGAATGCCCATCTAGTAGGCAACCCCCTTAGGGTGAGGGGCAGGAGGAGAACGAACGCAACAGCGAAGAACCATTTGCGCGCTGCTTGGACTTCGCCACCGCGGCGTCGAACATCTTGGAGATACGGTCGGGTGGAAGGGCTGCCCGTTCTCTTGGACGAAGACGAGACCGGCGTCGATGTAGCCCGCCTGCTTCCAGAGGATCCGCTCTTCAAGCCGCAAGAGGTGGAACTCTTTGAGCGTCGATACCGCGTTCAGCCCTACCGGGGAGGGCGCCTCGTCGCGCAGCACCCGAATGGGAACCCCAGACCAACGAGGTGGCCGAACGAACGGTTCATCCGAACCTTCAAGGAGCAGCCTGTCTACGGCTGAGTGTTCCGGGGCGCCGGGAAACTCGGATTCATGACGCCGAGAGAAGTCCGGAAGACTCCCGGCGCTCCATGGCCGCGTAGCTGCTATCGTGTGTCCAGGGAGCCGGAGCCGGCACGCTCCACAGCTGCGCGTCGCCCATACCCGGCGTACAGCTTCTTGTACTGCTCAAGCGCCTGGGCCTGTCGATTCATCACCCTCTCTCGCAGGACGTCATGGTTGTCCAGCCCAAGAGCGACGATGCCCCTATCGAGCTGGTTCCGGTCGGCCTGCTCGAGCAGTATCTTGACTATCCCGTCTTTTTGCATGCCCTCACGATAGGGCCTATCTTCAGCCAGCGCCGTGAAGATGTCCGCGACCGCGAGTATGCGCGCACCGATGTCTATCCGCCGCTCATCCGCATGGAACGGGTACCCGCTGCCGTCCAGCTTCTCGTGGTGGAAAGCCGCCCATTCCGGTATGCGACCCAGTCCACCAACCGAACTCAAGATGGTGTAGGTGATGTAGGTGTGCTGACGCATGATCGCGAACTCATGGTCGGTGAGCCTGCCTGGCTTCTCCAGTATTCTCTCGGGGACGGCCAGTTTTCCGAGATCGTGGAAGCAGCCCGCGACTTCCATAGCGGTTGTTTCCGTCCTAGTGAAGCCGAGCAACTCGCAGAGCGTGACAGCGGCCTCCGAGACGCCCGCGGTGTGTGTTGCTGTGAAGCGGGAACGGAAATCGATGATGGCGCGGAAGGCGTCCGCGATCGAGAACATGGTAGACAGCTCTATCTCCCGACTGTGCAGGGGACCAGAGTGCAGGAGCAGTGAGTAGAGCCGTGCAGAAGTCAAGTCGAACCAGAAGTCCTCCCGATTCGACATACTCATGAAGAGATCGACCACGCTGGGGTCGATCGCCTCACCGGATTGAGCCGCGATGGCACGAGTGATACCCGCGCTCTGGTGCAGGATGTACGTGCCGCGATCGATCAACCGCTCGACAAGGTCGGCCAAGAACAACATCTGTGAGGCACTTTCCACAGCCCCCGAGGGAACCTCGGGTGACCCCGTCCACGGAGTGTGGTGTTGTCTTACGATCAGGGCCGCTGGGGCCAGAAGGGGGCTCTGCAGGAACAAGGATTCTCCGAGAACGCAGTGTCGGTCCGGATCCACGACCTCGAACGCATGGATCGCCATCTTCTCTTTCGCCGTGAGAGCTCCGATGTCGTGGAACAGCGCCGCGGTGAACAAGGATGTCAGTTCCTCCGGTGGGAGCTCAGCCGCGATCCCGAGCTGCCAGACGACGTACGCGGTGCGCATCTGATGAGAGGCGATGCTGGGACTGGCCAGATCGACGGCGTCGGACAACGAGAGGAGAAGGTTGCCGAGGTTGACAGACCGCGGTTCGAGCATGGGGGGCCTCCAAACAGGCGTGTGTGCCATTCCTCACACTACGCCACTAGCATCGCTTAGTGCTACTCGTTCGACGGGCTGAAAGAACAACCTCTATTGCACCAGCAAAGTACTACTACTGGCAGAATGATACGAGGCAGTCGGCTGCTTCAGACGCTCGCGCGGCCCCCCTCGCCATCGAGAGCGCGGTTCATCGTCCGCACCGCACAGAGACGGCCGCACATGGTGCAGGTGTCCTCCTCCTGGGGATGCGACTCCTCGCGATAGCGCCGCGCCTTCTCCGGATCGAGGGCCAGGGAGAACATGGCCTCCCAGTCAAGATCACGCCGCGCCTTGCTCATGCGGTCATCCCACTCCTGCGCGCCACGGATACCCTTGGCGAGGTCGGCGGCGTGAGCCGCTATCCGCGAGGCAACGATGCCCTCCCGCACATCGTCGAGCGTGGGCAGGCGGAGATGTTCGGCCGGCGTAACGTAACAGAGGAAATCGGCCCCTGCTGCCGCTGCCAGCGCTCCCCCGATGGCGCTCGTGATGTGGTCGTAGCCCGGCGCCACGTCGGTGACCAGCGGACCCAGCACGTAGAACGGTGCTCCGTGACAGAGGCGCTTAGCCAGAAGCACGTTAGCTTCGATCTGGTGCAAGGGCACGTGGCCCGGGCCTTCGATCATCACCTGGACGCCGCGCGCCCAGGCGCGCC
>CAZDGO010000101.1:0-7513 GCA_964504825.1 uncultured Gaiellales bacterium | reverse complement strand
ACCCGCAGGTCATCATCACAACCCCTCGTTGCCGATTCTAAATGGTAGAGCTTCGCGTACGGCGTATAGACTACACGCAACCCTCGTTTCCGAATCTTCAAACACAAGTCGACGTCGTTGAAAGCCACGGTCAGGTTGCGGGCATCCAAACCGCCGACAGCGTGATACACGTCCTTGCGCACCATCAGACAGGCTGCGGTCACGGCAGAGCAGTCGTGCACTACCAACGGCAAGGAGAAGTAGCCCGGGTCAATATCGTGCAGGTCAAGGAAAGCATGGCCGGCAACTCCCCCGAGCCCGATGATCACGCCGGCATGCTGGATCCGATTCGTCGGGTAGAGAAGTTTTGCCCCTACCACACCCACCTCCGAACGCTGGCTGTGCTCGAGCATGGCCCTCAGCCATTCCGATTCGATGGGTTCCGTGTCGTTGTTGAGAAGCAGGAGATGCTCCCCGCGTGCCTTATCGGCACCGAAGTTGTTGATCGCGGAGAAGTTGAATGCGCCGGGGAAACTCTCGACCCTGACTCGATCATCAGAGGTCAATGCTTCGATGACCTTGAAGGTCCCGTCCTCATGACTATCGTTATCAAGTAGCAAGATCTCGAAGTTCTCGTAGTCTGTCTTCTTGATTATGCTACTTACGCAGTTGTTCAACATTTCGGGCTTATCCCGAAACGGCACGATGATTGATACCAGAGGGGAGCCTGCTATCGCATATCTTACCCTGTAGGTATTCGGGGCCTGGCCCCGCAGAACGTCGCCCTGAATCGCGTTTCGGCTCAGATGGTCTTCAAGGGCGCGAAGCGAAGCGTTTTCAGTATACGACTTGGCCGTAGGATCGAGAGCAGTTGATTTCTGGGTCATCCTCCAGTGATAGAGCACCTTCGGGATGTGCACGATCCGCTCCGGTCTTGTTTCATCCATGCACCTGAGAAGCAGGTCATGGTCCTGCGAGCCCTCGTACCCGATCCTGAATCCACCAACCCGCAGGACGAGTTCGCTGCGATACGCGCTAAGGTGGCCGACGTACATCTGTGAGAGGGCCAGATCGGGGGACCAATCCGCCTTGAAGTAAGGGGAGATCCTCGTCCCGGTCTGGTCCAGTTTGTCTTCGTCGGAGTAGATGATGTCCGCCGTCGGCGTCTGGTTGATGACTTGAGCTACCTCGGCAAGCGCGTGCGGAGCGAGGACGTCATCGTGGTCCAGCAAGACGATGAACTGGCCGTTGGCACCGTCCAGCGCTGCGTTGGAAGCAGCCGAGATACCTCGATTGGTCGAACTCGTGACCGAAATGCGAGGGTCATTCCGCGCCGTAAGCTCTCGAAGCACGTCGATTGTGTCGAAGCTGGTGGACCCATCATCGTGAATGCGAAGTTGCCAATGTGGATAGAGCTGTTGCTCAACCGAACAGACACAGGCGCGCAGCAGAGACGGGTCGGTGTTGTAGGCGGGCACGATCACCGAGATGAGAGGCAGCAGCTGGAATCCGTAGTCGGCCAACGAAGTGGGCCGCCGTTCGCACTTCGCGATCCACTCGGCGTATACGGCGGGCGAATTGCACCCCCTCGCGAGCAGCGCCATGTGGAGTGCCCGTCGCAGCAGGTACGTATAGCCCTTCTCCCTGCCTACCTCTTTGACGCGCAAGACCTCCTGCTTGGCAGCAGACGGCCTCAGTCGCCGAAGCCGATTTGCGAATATGACCGGGCGGAGGACGCGCCGAACCCGGGTGACCTGAGCCTGCAAGTCTCGGTTCTGAACCTCGAGTGCGGCACCGTGAGTCTCCAATTGCCGGATTCGGAGGTAGAGGTCGAAGGAGTTTGCGGCCGTGCCGTCCGGTTTCGCAATGGACGCCACTGTCTTGGCCGCCTCCGCGACGGCGACGATTTGGAAGGTGTCACCGTTCGTCGCGGACAGCAGCCGCCTCACCTGATCGTCGGGTACACCCAGTCGAGTGGCGACCTGGGTGACCAGACTGGGGTGCGTGGCCCTAACAACAGATTCCACGCTTGTGAGCTGAAAACCCGCCTCGGAGAGCAACGAAAACAGATGGGACTGGGTGAAAAAGCGCAGGTGCGTGTCATCCAGAAGGCCCTGGTTTTCGTACGACCACTCGCCGAGGAAGAGAGGTAACCGCACGCTCCCGTGAGCGACGTTCGGGACGCTGACGACGAGGCGACCCGCGGGGTCGAGCAAGGCCCGGGCACTGCGAAGAACTTGCGCAGGATCGGTCAGGTGCTCGAGCACGTCTGCCATCACGACAACGTCAAACGTCTCATCAATACGCCCAGCCCAGCCCTGGTCATTGAGGTCGAGACTGAGTGCCCGCGTGCACACGCCCGCGGCGGCGGCGCAAGCCTCGGGGTCAGCTTCGACGCACGTGACCTCGCAACCTCGCTCGCCGAGAAAGTGGGCAAGATAGCCTGGCCCGCTGCCCAGATCGAGCACTTTCGATCCCAGTGGCACGTGCTCCAAGATGAGGGCGTGAGGAGACCCGGGTGGTGGCGGGGCCGAAGGACGGGAATACTTGTAGGGTTGCGTGTCGGTCATTTACTGGTAAGCCCTCCTGGAGATGCCTCTTCTGTTGGACGATCCGCCGTCTTGTGGCACCTGCGGCATGATGGCTAGGTCTTCCGCAGCAGAACGAGAACTTCTATGCCGTTCTGAACGACCGCCTCAATGGCGGCAGGCAGCTCTGTCCGGACCAGGAGTTCCAAGATCTCTCGCTGAGTCCAGACGTGAAAGTGGATGCTGTAGCCGATCGCCATGATGTGGACGGCCTCAGCCTCCGGTTCAGGGGAGTGGTTGATCAGCCGCGACCACTCTAAGTAGTGTCCCACCCTCGACACCTCGGGCCCCTCCCGATGATCAAGCAACAGGTGCTCGAAAGGAGTAACTGGGCGTTCAACATCGAAGGTACGCCGCTTATCCGGGACGGCGAGATAGAGAATGCCGCCCGGCCGCAGAACGCGGACGAAGGTCTCTAGGGCACCGATAGGGTCCTCGCAGTGCTCGAGAACGTGATTGGCGATGACGAAATCCTGCGAACCGTCCGCGAAGGCAGCAAGTCGCTCCCCATCGTCCACGATGTCGACCGGGACGAGGGCCGGGAGCTCCGGATAGTGCGCCCGGAGCTCGGGTTCGGTTAGGCGGTCCACGTACGTCACGTGGGCGACAGACGGCACTGAAAGAGGCTGATGCAGAGCTCCAATCTCGATGCCTCTCCCAGCAAGGAAGCGGTCAGCGAGAAGCTGCCTCCAGTCCGCCGATTCGCTACAGTTGTTGCGTCGGTGAATAGACACCTTGGTTTGGCGGCGGTTGATGTATCCAAAGACTCGATCGGCCAACTCAGCCTTGGTCAAGGGTAACTCCTCTGAGGCTCTCAGCGGCACTCGCATTACTGGACTCGCCCATCCCCCGCTCTATGGTCGATGCGAAACGGTGGAGACCGCGAACAACGCTGCTACGAAGCAAATGCTCGGCCAAGCGCACTAGAAGGAACCGATCTCGATGCTGTCCTCCGAGTTCCATGTGAGAAAGCGCGCTCCCGACATCCAGTAAGACCACCGACCCACGTTCAGCTGACCGGGGCCGACAAGCGCCGGAGGCCGGTATGTCTGGTCGAAAGTAGGCTCCAGCGCTTGGTTCATTGTGGGGTCTGGTCTGCGAAAGGGCCATATCATGACAGCACGCGGTCAAAGCGGTGGGGCGGGAATCCGAACAGAGGACACTCGACGCGTGAGCGAGCGCGATAAGAGGCGCAGGGACGGAGACTCCCGGTCTGAAAAACCATCATCTCCCGGTCGTTACTACCGTGAAGGGTGACGTCTGTAATCTCTACCACTTGGAGAGTGTACCTGAGTTCTGCTGCCGGAGCTCGTCTCCTAACCCAGCAATTGGCTCTCGAAGAGCCGCTGGTATGCGCCAGCCTGAGCGACGAGCTCCTCGTGGGTGCCGCGTTCTACGATACGACCGTCCTCGATGACCAGGAGTTGGTCCGCCTGGATGACGGTCGCGAGGCGGTGCGCAATGACGATGATGGTCTTCTGCCCGTGCAGGCCGGCGAGCGCCTTCTGGATATACGTCTCGGACTCGGAGTCCAGTGCACTTGTCGGTTCATCGAGGATCAATATCGACGTGTCTTCGAGGAGCACGCGCGCGAGAGCGATGCGCTGTTGCTCTCCTCCGGAGAACCGCACTCCTCGATCGCCCAGCATGGTCTCGAGCCCCTGCGGGAGATCGTAGACGAACCCGGCATACGCACGTTCGAGGGCGTAACGGATCTGTGGGTCCGTCGGCTCGAAGCCAAGCCCGTAGATGAGGTTCTCGCGCACGGTGTCGTTTAACAACATGGCGCTCTGGGTGAGATAGCCGACCCCCCTGCGAAGGGTGCCCACGTCGAAAGCCTTGATATCGGTTCCGTCGTACGTGATGCTTCCTCCCGTGGCCTCCCGCAGGCGGGGGAGGAGCTCCACCAACGTAGACTTGCCCGTGCCGGAGCGACCGACCAGTGCAGTGAACGAACCCGCGGGGATCGTGACCGAGATGCCTTTCAGCACCGCGCGGCCTCCGGACACGAGCGCGCCGTCGGAAGCGTGCACGTCCGGATACTCGAACGTGACATCAGACAGCACAACCTCGCGCTCGAGGTTCCCGAACGGCACCGGCCCCCGACGGATCGTATTGGAAGCAGTAGCGTCCAGCGTCAGGTCCCTGACAAGCAGCAGCCCGGCCATGTTCAGCGAGATCGCCTGGCGGCCGGCGTTGAATTCCTTCACTTTGGCGTTGAGCCGGTTGAGCACGAACAGCAGCAGCCCCAGCTGTGGCAGAGTCATGCCCAGCACGGCGATGCCGATGTACAGCGTGAAGAACACCGAGAGCATGAGCAGAGGGTCGGCGGTCACCTCGATGTTCGCTCCCAGGCGGGCCTGCCGCACATCGACTGCGCGGAGTCTCTCCAGCAAGTCTCGCATCCGCTTCGATTCGCGCTGCTTCTGGTCCCGAAGCTTGACGAGGCGCATCATGCCGAAGCGCTCGACGATGACGCCCAATACCTCTTGCGTGACCCGAGCAGTCACAAGTCCGTAGTCGCGGATCCGTCTGATGTTGGCACGGACAGCTAACGACACCAGGACCGAGAAGAACAAGACGCTGAGAGTGAGCGGCACCGAGAGGGCGAGCAATATCGCGACGTAGACCAACATGAGCAGCGCGATCGAGAGCTGTCTGATGACGGCAAGAATGGCGTTGCCGCCCACACCTGTCTGGTTGATGACCACGCCCACGAGATGCCCGACGGAGTAGTGGGAGAAGAACTCGGGGTCTGCGTCGAGGATCGTGTCGAGCGTCTGCATCCTCAATCGCATGCCGATGCGTGTGGAGACGACGGCCGAGTACCAGGCGTTGAAGTAGAACACCACCTGCCGTAGCAGGATGGGGATGAACGCGAGCATCAAGAGGACCGGCAGCGTGACCGGGAGATGCAAGAAGTCCATGAACGTCGCGATCGTCCTCCAAATGATGCCCGAACTCTCCATGATGGCCGTCGTGCCGCCATCGGCATATTGGAGGATAGGCAGCAGCAGCGAGAGACCGACACCTTCGAAGATCGCGATGAGGACAGCAAACGCGACGAGCCCCCCGACTTCGGCTGGTCTTACGTCGACGATGGAGAGCATCCGCCGTATGGCATTGATGCGCAGGTATTCGTTGAGGAACTCCGAGATTCTCTGTGGCAAGTGACGCATCCCTAAGCGCTGTCGTTACGATGCCCTGCTCGCCGCGGGGCCGCGAACCTTGTATCGCGGGCGGCGGCGGCGAGCTTCCCCGGTGCGGCGTGGGGACGGCCATGATTCTAGTACTTATCCAAGGTCAAGGCCACGTCCCCGGCGCGATCGTTGCGCGTGTGCGACTACCCTCATCATGCTGAACTGCGATCTTGTGTAATATCAGAGGATGTCTCTAGGCGAGAAGCAGAAAACCTCCCTACTTACGGGGGCCAGCGGCTTCGTCGCCGGCCATCTGCTCGACACCCTGGCCGCCCGAGGCACCTGCATCAGTGGGCTGGAGCGCATCCCCCAAGACCCGCATCGTCCGCTGCCCTGCGCCGCCTGGTACGCCGCTGACGTCACCGACGCAGCCGCCGTCAGGGCCGCTATGACCGACTCGGTTACCCACTTCGGCCCCCCGACCCACGCCTTTCACATGGCGGCCCAGGCCTCGGTGGCCGATAGCTTCAAGGATCCGGGGCGCACCTACCACGTGAACGTGGTCGGCACAGCCGTGCTGCTCGAAGTCCTGGCCGACCTCGCCCCGGCCGCGCGCGTCCTTGTCCCCAGCTCGGCCCACGTCTACGGGCGACCGACGCGCGCCGACGGCGTGCTCGATGAGGAGTCCCCGCTCGCGCCCGACACCCACTACGGCGCCAGCAAGGTGGCGCAGGAGATGGTGGGCCGGCTGTTCCACGAGCGCCGAGGGCTGCCCGTGCACCTGACTCGGGCCTTCAACCACGTGGGGCCGGGGCAGGGGCCGGGCTTCGTGTTCTCGGACTTCGCCCGCCGGCTGGCCGAGCTCGAGCGGTCCGGGGGCGGCGTCATGAGCGTGGGCAACCTCGACGCCCAGCGCGACTTCCTCGATGTGCGCGACGTGGTGGCGGCCTACTTCACGGTGCTGGACCGCGGGGAGCCGGGCCTGGTGTACAACGTGGCTTCGGGGCAGCCGTGGTCGATGCAGGCCATCCTGGACCTTTTCCTGGCCGAAGCGCGGGTGGAGGTCGAGGTGAGGCCCGATCCGGCCCTCTTGCGGCCCTCGGACGTACCGGTTCTCGTCGGCGACGCCTCCCGGCTGCGGGCGTTGGGCTGGGAGCCCCGCTACGACCTGCGTGCTACCGTGCGGGATACATTGAACGACTGGCGACATCGGCTCGCACAGCCGAAGAACAAGTGACGGCTACGAGCCCGACGACGGAGGACACTCCATGACCACCCAGCGCACCGCCCTCGTCACCGGCATCACCGGCCAGGACGGCAGCTATCTGGCCGAGTTCCTGCTGAGTGAGGGCTACCGCGTCTACGGCGTGGTCCGCCACTCGGCCACCGAGAACTTCTGGCGCATCAACCATATCCGCGACCAGGTGCAGCTGCTACAGGCCGACCTTCTCGACCAGACCAGTCTCGATCAGGCCATTACCGCATCCCAGCCCGACGAGGTCTACAACCTGGCCGCCCAGTCGTTCGTACCCACCAGCTGGCAGCAACCGCTCCTGACGGCGGAGTTTACCGGCCTGGGCGTCACCCGCATGCTCGAGAGCCTGCGCAAGCTCGACAAGCCGGCCCGCTTCTACCAGGCGTCGTCCAGCGAGATGTTCGGCAAGGTGCGCGAGGTGCCCCAGAGCGAGCTGACGCCCTTCCACCCCCGTTCCCCCTACGGCTGCGCCAAGGCTTACGGGCACTTCATCACCATCAACTACCGAGAATCGTACGGCATGCACGCGACCTCGGGCATACTCTTCAACC
>CAZDGO010000100.1:0-7603 GCA_964504825.1 uncultured Gaiellales bacterium | reverse complement strand
CCCCCCGGGAGTCACGCCTTGTCGCCTTGATAACCCGACCCTCGGCCGAGTCCTTGGGCATCATACCGGGCGTCGAGGTGGAAGCGGCGATCAAGGCGACGGCCCTGCACATGATGGAGGGTTGAGGGGTACCATGGACGCACCACGTCGCACGGGGAGTGTCGAGTCTACGGACAAGCGGTCGACAAGCTCATCGTTCCCTTCCGGGGTCTCTCTGGCTTTGCAGGCTGGGGGCGCGTCGCAACGCATGGGCGGCGACAAGGCCTCGACGGCGTTCGTCGACGGCACTCTCCTCGAGTGGGTGCGCGACCGAGCGTCGTCCGCGTTCGATCACGTCTTCATTGTGGCGAACGAGCCCGCGAAGTTCCGGCACTTGGGCCTACCGGTGGTCACGGACGCCTTGCAGGTCAGGGGCTCGGCTGTTGGCATCTACACCGCGGTGCTGGCCTCTCCCACCGACAGGGTGCTGTGCCTGGCTTGTGATATGCCCTTCGTGACCCCCGACGTGTTGCGCCGGCTCGTCGAAGGTTCGGCCGGCTACGACGTGTTCGTGCCGCGGCACGATCCATACTTTCAGCCCCTCTGCGCCGTGTACGCGAAGTCGGCAGCGGATGCCTTCGAGCAGTTCCTGGCGGAAGGTGGACGTCGCATCTACAGCATCTACCAGCAGGTGAACGCGGGCTATCTTGAAGTCGGTGACGGCCGCTTCGGCGATCCCGACGATCTCTTCATGAACGTGAACACTCCCGCGGATCTGGAGGTAGCACGGAGGAGGGTCCTCAGCGAACGGGAAGCGCGACCGGCAGTCGACGCAGCGGCCCCGGTGGAGCTGTCGCCCCGCATCCGGGCCTTCGCCGAGCGGTCATCCCTGCCGGTGGTCTCGTTCGTGGGCAAGAAGAAGTCGGGCAAGACGACGGTGCTGATCGGCGTCATCGAGGAACTTTGCCGACGCGGCCTGCGCATCGCGGTAGTGAAGCACGATACCCACGGGTTCGACGTAGACATCCCCGGCACCGACTCACATCGCCTCCGTGAGGCCGGAGCGGTGGTCACCGGGCTCTCGTCGCCGGACAAGTATATGGTGCTCTCTCGAACCACCGAAGAAGTCAGTCTGGAGCAGCTTGTGGCCCGCATCGCCGAGCCGGTCGACCTGGTCATCACCGAGGGTTTCAAGCAGCAGCACGCTCCCAAGATCGAGATCTCACGTCGGGAACGCAGCACCACTCTGATCGCGCGGGAGGACGAACTGCTTGGCATCGTGAGCGACCAACGCTTCCCCGACTACCGGGTCACGCAGTTGGACATGGACGACTTTACCGGCATCGCCGACCTAGTCGAAGGTCGAGTGCTGCCGCTGTACGGCCGCGTTCTGGGGGCGGCCGAGCAACGATGAGTGCCGAACACACACCGATCGTCGGCTGTGGCCACCACACGGTCGACTACCTGCGCCTGGCGGTGACCGACCGCTGCAATCTTCGCTGCGTGTACTGCATGCCGTCCGAGGGGGTTCCGTTCAAAGAGCAGGACGAGATCCTCTCCTACGAGGATTTGGCCTTCTTCGTCGCGGTCGCGGTGGACGTGGGCATCTCGAAAGTGCGCTTGACAGGCGGCGAGCCTCTGGTCCGCAAGGAAGTGCCCGATCTCGTGCGCCTTATCGCGGCTACGGTCGGGGTGGACGATATCTCGCTCACCACCAATGGCCTGCTGTTGGCGTCCTTCGCCGGCGCGCTCGTGGATGCCGGCCTCTCCCGAGTGAACGTGAGTCTCGACTCTCTCGACCCCGCACGTTTTCGGACTCTCACGCGGGGTGGGTCGGTGGAGCAGGCGCTCGATGGCATACGCGCCGCTCTCGAACATGGCCTTCATCCGGTGAAGGTCAACGCCGTGCTGATGCCGGAAACGCTCGGCGAGTTGGAGGCCTTCGTCGCTCTCACCCGAGAGCGACCCATCCATGTGCGCTTTATCGAGTGGATGCCGCTAGGGGGCTGTGGGCCCCAGACGGCCGAGCGACCGGTCACGAAGGACGAAGCGATGGACGCCCTGCGCTCGCTGGGAGAACTTGTGCCGGTGGCGTCACCGGGGGGATGGGGCCCTGCTCGCTACTTCCGCTTCCCCCACCACGAAGGCACGGTGGGTTTCATCAGCTCGGTCTCGGACCATTTCTGCAATGAATGCAATCGGCTCCGGCTCACCGCCGACGGGCGCCTGAAGAACTGTCTCTTCTCCGACGACGAGGTCGACGTGCGGCCCGCGGTGCGTGCTCGTGATCGGGAGGCCACGCTGGCGGCGATCCGGGCCTCGTTGGAGCGGAAGACCTTCGACAAACTGGTCCTTCCGGGGCGGAGTACCAGGGGGATGTCTCAGATCGGCGGATAGCCGTGCCAGAGGAGGCCGCGATGGACGAACCGAGCACGAGTGGCGCGCAGATAGCCCCAAGCCTGACGCATGTCGATGCCCGAGGCACCGCGCGCATGGTCGACGTGGGCGACAAACCCGTGACGCGTCGCGTGGCGCGAGCGGGGGCCCGCGTCTGGATGGGCGCGCGTACCCTGGCACTACTCGAGCAGATCGCCCTGCCCAAAGGCGATGTTCTGGCGGTCGCGCGGGTGGCGGGCATCCAGGCGGCAAAGAGGACCGCCGAGCTCATCCCCATGTGCCACCCGCTCTCGCTGACCCATGTGGAACTCGCGTTCACCGTGCACCGGCCCGAGAGCCGTGTGGACATCGAGTGCATCGCGCGCACCGACGGCAAGACCGGGGTGGAGATGGAGGCCCTCACCGGGGCGTCTGTGGCCGCCCTCACCATCTACGACATGTGCAAAGCGGTCGATCGGGGGATGGTGGTGGGCGACGTCCGCCTTCTCGAGAAGACCGGTGGCAAGGAGGATTACGTGAGACCTGAAACACCGGTGATCGGAGAGGCGGCGTTCGTGGCTGCCGACGCCGGCGCGTCCGCGCCCGAAGAGAATGGCGGCACGGCTCCGGCGATGCCCGCAGTGGTGGGCACAGTCCTGTCGGTGAACGTGAGCCCGGCCAAAGGGGAGCGCAAGAAGCCGGTGGAGAGGGTCTATATGCGAGCGGAGCATGGCATTGAGGGCGACGGCCACGCCGGCCCCTGGCATCGGCAGGTCAGCCTGCTCGCCCAGGAGTCCATCGATACGATGGTGGCCAAAGGCCTCGACGTCGGCCCGGGCGATTTCGCCGAGAACATCACCACCCAGGGGGTCCACCTCTACTCCCTGCCTGTGGGCACGCGTATGCGCATCGGGGAAGCCTTGGTCGAGCTGACCCAGATCGGCAAGGTCTGCCATGATCGCTGCGCCATCTACTACCAGGCGGGCGACTGCGTCATGCCGCGCGAGGGCATCTTCGTGCGCGTGGTGGAGGGAGGCGCGGTGGTCCCCGGCGATCGGGTGGTCGTTCTCGGGCAGGCGGCATGACGGGGCACGCCGACGCGGGTGGCCCGAGAGCGGACTTTGTTGACGTTCGCGGTGAAGGCTGCGCGGCGAGGATCCGGGCGGCGGTGGTGACGGTGAGCGACAAGGGGCACGCCGGCATCCGCGAGGACGCGTCCGGACCGGTTCTGCGGGGTCTACTCGAAGAGCTGGGCGCGGAGGTCGCTCCGATTCATGTGGTGCCCGACGAGCAGGACCAGATCGAGGCGCTACTGGTTCGTTTGGCCGACAGCGGCGACGTGGACCTGGTTCTCACCACCGGGGGCACCGGACTCGCCCCGCGCGACCGCACCCCCGAAGCCACCCGGGTCGTGGTGGAGCGATTGGCTCCGGGGTTCGGCGAGGCCATGCGCGCCGCCTCGTTGGCCGTAACGCCGCGTGCGATGCTGAGCCGGGCCACGGCCGGCGTGCGCGGGAGTACACTCATTATCAACATGCCCGGCAGTCCCAAGGCCTGCCGTGAGCATTTCGCCGTGATCGCACCCTGTCTGGAGCACGCGGTGGAGACTCTTGTCGGCGGGGCCTATGAGTGCGCCACCCCGGACACGGAGTGCGACCGCCGCTAGGGTCGAGCTGGTATAATCCGCGTCTGCGCGCACCGGCCTGTCAGGTGCAGCGCACCGCGCCGGCGGCCGGCAGGGAACGCGGCCTCCGGCACATGCACCCTAACCGTGCCAGAGGTCGCGTGCAGCAGCTCGAACAAGTGCTTTTCGGGGTGACGGTCGTCGCCTATCTGGCCGCATCGGTGCTCTCCACATTCGGTCTTGCCTACCGGAGGCGAGAGCTTGACCGGTACAGTTTCGTCATCGCCGCTGTGGGGTTCCTGGCCCAATCCGCGTCGATCATCGTCCGCTGGGTCGACGCCGGCCGCCCGCCCCTCACCAATCTCTACGAGACGCTGGTGTTCCTGTCCTGGTGCACCGTGCTGCTGTTCTTGGTCGCCGACCGGCGTTTCCACATCGGAGCGACGGCGGTGATCCTTCTTCCGGCCGCGTTCTTCATGGTGGCCGTCGCAGTGTTGCTCTACGAAGCGCCCCTTCCCCTGCAGGAGGAGCTACGCAGCCGCTGGCTATCGGTGCATGCGGGCATCAGTATCCTCGGCTATGCTGGGTTCACGTTGGCTTTTGCCACCGGCCTGCTTTACGTGATCCAAGAAGATCTGGTGAAGAAGAAGTACGCCCAGGTGCGCGTGCTGATCCACGGTCTAGTCGTGGCATTGGGCACCGGGATGGGCATCTACGTGGGCTATCTCATCGCCGATCCCACGCTGTTCGAGGACGCGACAGGGCACCGAGTGTACGCGTACTCCAGCTCCGACTGGACCATCATCGCTGTGGGCGCCGTAGTAGGAGTGGCAGTCTCGGCGGTGCTAGGGTGGTTCATCGCTCGGGGGGTGTCGCGACCCAGTTCGGCCAGTCGGCTGCCGGCGCTGTCGCTCTTGGACAACCTGAGCTTCGCGAGCGTGTTGTTCGGCCTGGTGCTGCTGACCCTGGGCATCGTGAGCGGCGCGATCTGGGCCCGGGTCGCCTGGGGCGAGTGGTGGAGCTGGGACCCCAAGGAGACATGGGCCCTACTGGCGTGGACCTTCTACGCCGGTTACCTTGCCCTGAGGGAGTTCGCGAACTGGCGCGGCCGTTATGCCGCTATGCTTGCGATCGCGGGCATGTTCTTGATCCTGTTCGCCTTCCTGGGCATCAACTTCTTTGCGCCGGGACGCCATGATTTCAACTGAGCCACGACTGTATCCCTTGGCTCTGCGGCTGACCGGGCGATCGTGCCTAGTGGTGGGGGGCGGGGCGGTGGCGGCCCGCAAGGTGCGTTCTTTGGTGGAAGCCGGAGCGATGGTGACGGTGGTATCCCCGGAGCTGGGGGCTGAGCTGGCTGCGGCGCGTTCAGAAGACACGCTGTGGGCCTGGCAGCCACGCGAGTTCCGGACCGAGGATGTGGACGGGTGTCTACTTGTCGTCGCTGCCACCGACGTTTCCACTGTGAATCGCGCGGTCGCGGCCGCGGCCACCCAGGCCGGCGCTCTGAGCAACGTGGTCGACGACCCGGAGGCGAGTGACTTCTTCGTCCCTTCGGTGATCCAGCGGGGTCAGTTGCAGCTGACCGTGGGCACAGGTGGGTTGGCCCCGGCCGTGGCGGCGGCGGTCAAACGGCGCTTGGAGTCGGCCTTCCCCGCGGAGTGGGGCGGGGCTGTCGCAATCCTGGGTCGGGCGCGGGAGGAGGCATCCACGCGGGGTCTGGACGAGGAGGCCCGCCGGGGGCTCGCCCTAGAACTCGCGGGCCTGGACATCGACATGATCTTGACAGAGGGGGGCATTCCCTCGTTCGTGGAGGCTGTAACGGCGTGTATATCGCGGTTCTCGGCGTAAACCACAAGACAGCGTGCATCGACGTGCGGGAGCAGGTGGCTCTCAATGACGACGGCTGCCAGAACCTGGCGCGCACCTTGGTGGATCATCCCGGGGTGGGCGAAGCCGTCGTGGTGAGCACGTGCAACCGCACCGAGGTCTACGTCTCCGGGCCACAACTGCCTCTGCGGGATGTCGCTCTCGATGGGCTCTGCGCCGTCTCGTCGGCGTGCCGCGAAGACCTTCACGAGAGCATCTACTACCTAGAGGACCGCGAGGCGGTCCAGCACCTGTTCTCGGTCGCGAGCTCCCTGGATTCCATGGTACTGGGAGAGGCTCAGATCCTCCACCAGTTGAAGAGCGCCTACCAGGTGGCCGAGGATGTCGGAGCCACTGGGGTGATACTTAACAAGCTGCTGCGCCGGTCGTTCGAGGTGGGCAAGCGGGTGCGCACCGAGACCAAGATCGGCGAGAGTTCCCTGTCGGTGGCCTCGGTCTCGGTGGATCTGGCCGGGAGCGTGTTCGGCGATCTCGCCGGGCGGGCGGTGTTGGTGATCGGCGCCGGCGAGATGGCGGAACTGGTAGTGACTCACCTGCGGGCGCACGGCGTACACCGCTTCCGCGTGGCCAACCGTACCTTCGAGCGGGCCGTGGAGCTGGCCGAGCGCTTTGGGGGCGACGCGGTTCGCTACGAAGCCCTCGGGGAGCACCTGGCCGCAGTCGATATCGTCATCACGTCTACCGCGGCCGCTCAACCGATCATCATGCGCGCCGACCTGGAGCGGGTGATGCGGAAGCGCAAGAACCGGCCCATCTTCCTCATCGACATAGCCGTGCCCCGCGACATAGATCCGGCTATCAACAAGGTATACAACGCCTACCTCTACGATATCGACGACCTGCAGGAGGTCGTCTCGTTCAACCTGGGCGACCGTCAGCGCGAGGCGACGTTGGCGCGCGCCATCGTCGAAGAAGAGGTGTCAGGGTTCCAGGGCTGGTTACAGACCCTCCTGGTAGTGCCCATATTGGTGTCGTTTCGAGAATGGGCCACGGAGGTCAAGGACGGAGAGCTCGAGAGGTTCTTGGCCAAGATGCCCGATCTGAGCGAAGACGAGCGCAAGAAAGTGGGCGCCCTGGCCCATGCCATCGTCAACAAGCTGGTGCACCCGCCGACCGCCCGCATCAAGGACATGGCCGGTGACGAAGACGGCTACCGCTACGCGGAAGCACTGCGGGTGCTCTTCGACCTCGACGCCATGACGCAGGAGCCGGAGGGGAGCCTCTCCGGCCCTACAGGCGCGAACGTCTCGTCTCGCGGCGGGCAGAGCGACCGTACATCGGCCGGACCTGCGGCTTCGTCAACGCGCCGGCCCGACCTACACTGACGAGGAGAGGAGTCCACTATCACTACGCGACGTGTCGTTATCGGATCCCGCAAGAGCCCGCTTGCCATGACTCAGAGCAGGCTTGTGCGGGGCATGCTCCTTGCGGTCGACCCGGGCCTGGAAGTGCGCATCGAGGAGATCATTACCAGCGGCGACCGGATCCTCGACTCACCGCTTTCGCAGATCGGTGACCGGGGTCTCTTCGTCAAAGAGATCGAGGAAGCGATGCTGCGGGGCGACATCGACCTAGCCGTGCATAGCGCCAAGGATGTGCCGGCCGCGCTGCCGGCAGGCTTGGGTCTTCCGGCGTTCACCGAACGGGAGGATCCGGCGGACGCCTTCGTGGGCAGGCTCGCGCGGGTCGAGGACTTGGCCGGCGCTCGGCGTATCGGCCCCAGCAGCCTGCGCC
>CAZDGO010000099.1:0-7607 GCA_964504825.1 uncultured Gaiellales bacterium | reverse complement strand
ACGGCCCCGCTTCGCCGGAAGATCACCCGGTCGGCGCGGTTGGTCTGGACACGCCCGGGGTTTGTGTCTATCGTGTAACGTGTCCAGTCTTGTCAGCAGGCAGTAGGGGAGAGACTCCTCAGGGTGAGACGCCTCATCGTGGCGCGAGCTCTGGAAGCGCAGGGAATGCAGGGAGAGAGGTATGACCGGAGCATCGCGGGACCGGGATTCGTCCGAGGGCGGGCGCCGGAAGCTCGTGGCGACCGGTGGAGGCGTGCTTGTCCTCGGCGCCATCGCCCTCCTGGTCGCCCTGCTCGGAGCCGGCGGCATGTTCTCCTCGGCCTCGGAGACGGTCAGGGCTCCTGCAGCGACGGTCGCCGGTGTCGCCACGGTGCGTCCGCTCTCGACACCCCCCGTCACTGTCGCCCCGGTGTCCGCTGCGCCCACCGTCCCACCGACCAGCAGCACCACCGTCACTACGGCTCGCGCCCTCTTCCCTCCGACTTCGGTGGCCTCGGGCGATTTCCCGACTCCGGTGCCGGGGCAGGAGTACCTCGTTGCGATAGCGTTGAAGAACGTGAGGGTCTACGATGCGATCCCGCCCGCCGGCAGCCTCCAGGACACCATGCCGCAGCACGCACGCTACGGCAACTCGAATCCCTTCCTCGTGGTCCAGCAGTCGACCGACGGTGCGGGCCAGGTTTGGTACCAGGCCTACTTGCCCAAGCGGCCGAACATGAGGAAGGGCTGGATCCGGGCCTCCGAAGTGAAGACGCACCGGGTCATCTACGACATCCGCATCGACCTCTCCGCCCACCGAATGCAGCTCTTCGAGTACGGCACTAAGGTGCGCGAGTACCCGGTTGGCGTGGGCAAGCCGTATTGGCCGACACCCCAAGGCAACTTCTTCGTCTCGGTGGTCCTGCAGCCCGACAACCCCTACGGGGCGTATGGTCCGCGACAGCTCGGGTTGAGCGCCTACTCCGACGTCCTCACCGACTGGCCCGGCGGCGGGCAGGTGGCCATCCACGGCACCAACAACCCGTCGGGCGTCGGCACCGACATCAGCCATGGCTGCGTGCGGATGTACAACCGGGACATCATGGACCTGGCCCGCTTTGTCGAGGTGGGGACGCCCGTCTTCATCCGCAAGTAGCCCGTCCGCTCACGGTGCCGTTGCCGGCGCAGAGCCCGGGCAAGCGGCTACGCGTACGAGCCGTCGGCGCGGTTAGCCATCGGTCACCGTGGCTCCTCCTCTCTTTAGGCTTTGTCTGCCGGCGCAAGGCCGGACGGGAGGCTCGGCGGAAGGCACTCTAAGCCACCAGCACGATGACCTGATGGTCTGCGCTATGGCCTCCTGATCGTCGGCGGCCCCCGCTTTCTCGCGACGCGACCTTCTCGCTCCCCGGGCCGCCTCCTGGTACAGTCGTGACGGCAGCGCTCGTTACTGTCACGGCTCCGTTGCCCCTTCGCTTTGACCACAGCCCGACCTGACCGAGGAATCGTGAGCAAGAATTGTCCTCCTGAAGTCCCGAACCTCGTCGAGCGCTTCGAGCGCGAGCTCGACTCCTACCGCTCGGGAAAGTACAACGAGACCCAGGTCCGCCGCGAGTTCATCGACCCGATGTTCAAAGCGCTGGGCTGGGATATCGACAACGAGCAGGGCTATGCCGAGGCGTACAAGGATGTCGTCCACGAGGACGCGATTAAGGTAGGCACGGCGACCAAGGCCCCGGATTACTGCTTCCGCGTCGGTGGTACCCGCAAGTTCTTTCTAGAAGCGAAGAAGCCCTCCATCAATGTCAAGCAGGATGTGGCACCGGCGTTCCAGCTCCGTCGCTACGCCTGGTCCGCCAAGCTACCCCTCTCGGTCCTCACCGACTTCGAGGAACTCGCGGTCTATGACTGCCGGGCAAAACCGACGAAGACCGACAAGGCTTCAGCCGGACGCATCCTTTACCTCAGCTATCGAGACTATGCGAGTCGCTGGGGTGAGATCGCCGGCATCTTCTCTCGCGATGCTGTTCTCAAAGGCTCCTTCGACAAGTTCGCCGAGTCCTCCAAGGGAAAACGGGGCACGACTGAGGTCGACGCAGCCTTCCTGGCAGACATTGAAGGCTGGCGGGCGAGCCTTGCTCGCAGTCTCGCCCTTCGGAATCCCGACTTATCCCAACGAGAACTCAACTTCGCCGTGCAGCAGACCATCGACCGCGTCATCTTCCTCCGCATCTGCGAGGACCGAGGGATAGAGGACTACGGCCAACTTCGCGAGGCGATCAAAGGCGCAGGCGTCTACCCACGCCTTCTCGAACTGTTCACTCGAGCCGATCACCGCTACAACTCCGGCCTCTTTCACTTTCAGAAAGAGCGAACGCGCAGCGAGCCGCCGGACCTCTTGACTCCGAGTCTCGCCATCGACGACCGGCCCCTCCGCGAGATCATCGCGGGCCTCTACTACCCGGACAGCCCGTACGAGTTCTCCGTACTCTCGGCCGACATTCTAGGTCAGGTATACGAGCAGTTCCTGGGCAAAGTTATTCGTCTCACCCCCGGCCACCGGGCAGTGGTCGAGGATAAGCCAGAGGTCAAGAAGGCGGGCGGGGTGTACTACACGCCCACGTACATCGTCGACTACATCGTCAAGCACACCGTAGGCCAGTTGTTGGAGGGGAAGACCCCTACGCAGGCGGCCGAAATCCACATTCTCGATCCGGCCTGCGGCTCGGGCTCCTTCCTAATCGGTGCCTACCAGTACCTGCTCGACTGGCATCGCAACTGGTACGTTGCGGACGGTCCTCAGAAGCATCGCAAGCAGCTCTACGAGCACGGCGCGGGGGACTACCGGCTGGCGACGGATGAGCGCAAGCGCGTCCTCCTCAACAGCATCTATGGGGTGGACATCGACGCGCAGGCTGTCGAAACGACGAAGCTGTCGTTGCTATTGAAGGTACTAGAGGGCGAGACGCAAGAGACGATCAATGCTCAGCTTCCTTCCTTCACGAACGGGCTCTTCCCGACTTGGCCAACAACATCAAGTGCGGCAACTCATTGATTGACCCAGGGTTCTACGATGAGGAGCAGCTCGGGATGCTAGCTGACGCCGAGGAGCGGTACCGCATTAATGTGTTTGACTGGGAAACGGAGCTCTCGCATCTTCTCGGGAGGGCCACCCCCGAAACCGCCCGCGGGTTTTCTGCCGTGATCGGAAATCCACCGTACAGAATGCTCCAGCCCCACAATACTGAGCTTCGCGTGCTCGACTACATGCGGTCAGCGTATGAAGCGGTGGCCTTCAAGATCGACTTGTTTCAGCTCTTCCTGGTGAAGAGCACTGGGCTGCTCGCGACCAACGGGCGACTTGGCTTCATCGTTCCGACAACGCTGCTCAACAATGTGTACGCTGAGGGGTTGCGGCGGTTCCTTGCGGGCTGCTGTCGCATCGATTCGATTGCCGTGGCACGTGGCCGCGTGTTTCCTACGGCGGACGTGCACACCACCGTGGTTGTCCTTGAGAAAGAGTCGAATCAGAGCGTTCGCGACAGCAACCTTGTCAAGACGACCAGTCGGCTCGGTCCGTCGATCCTCACGAATCCACCCGCCCTTTCGACCACTCGCCAGGCGAGGTTCTGTGAGCTTCAAGGGGGCCGTGTGGAACATCCTCGTTTCCGAGGAGAATGCCGCGCTTGTGTTCCGACTTCTCCGGTCGTTCAGGCAGCTCGGGAGCATCGCGAAAATCAACCGTGGCCTCATCTCCGGCGCCCGCGCGGAGTTCTTTGCAAAGGCCAAGCTGAGTGCTGCCTACGTTCCGGTCCTCACTGGCTCGGACGTTCAGCGCTACTGGGTGAATGCTCCTTCGGAATTCGTGCTCTTTGAACGGCCCAAGAGCGCTGGTGGGTGCTGGGATCCGGAAGTCCACTTTGCCGATCACAAACTGCTCGTGCGGCAAATAGGCGTGCGACCCACGGCAGCGATCCTTTTGGAGCCAATTGCCGTCACGGGCAACATCTTCACCGCGATGGGTGACAGCATCGAGGACGAGCTTTGCCTGCTCGGGGCACTCAACTCTTCGTTGGTCCGTTTCTTCTGGACCGTCATGTTCACGGACTTCAAGTCGTCCTTTCCTCAGGTTACCGTTTTCAGTCTGTCGCAAGTGCCAATCTGGCTGCCGGATTCAGCCGAGAGAACTGTGGAGCTCCGTAAGCGGTTGACGCTGCTGGTTAGCACCGTGTTGAGTCTCCAGGGAGAACTTCGAAGTGCCCGCCTGCAGCAGGAACGAGATCTACTTGCCCGTCGTATTTCGGCTCAGGACGAAGCCATCGACAGCGTGGTCTATCAGCTCTATGGCCTCACGGATGAGGAGATCCGTGTGGTTGAGGCAAGCTTTGGCAGCGTCTAGTCAGCCGACCCGTCTCCGTGGCTGATGAGGGGCACTCGACAACTTGGGAGTGTGACACCCCAATTCTTGGGCCTGCCCTCGGTCCTGCTGGGCTCGTGGCGCTGCTTCGAAAGTTACGTTACCAAACCGGGGGGGATAGTCGATGGCCCCCCCGTAGATCATCTATGGTCATCTTCTGCAAGCCTTGCCTGCTCGGTGTACCAGCCCGGCGATTCGTAGAACTCATCCGAGGCAGCTTCCTTGGGCACCGCCGTGGTTTGCTCCGGATGGTAAGCGGGATGCCGCTCCGATTCCTTTGGATTCTTGGGGAACGAGGTATACGGTTAGAAAGGCTGACGGATAGGATGAATGTAGGAGGTGCAGGCATTGGACGGGTGTCCGAGCTGTGGAAAGTCAAGCGCCATCCCGGGGGTTTACTGCCGGCACCGCGGGGCGAAGACCGAAGCGCTAAGCGCGATCGGTCCATCTGAGGCCGCATGGAAAGCCACGGGGAAGGCCTCCGCCTTGTGGAAGCGCCGGAGCAAGCTCGGCAAGGCGTGCACGATAATCGGGGGCTTCATCCTCGTAGGTGTCATGGTCGGTTGTTCACCGACAGACAGGCCCGCGCCCGCGACGACGACGAAGCAGGACCCAGCGCCGACAGAATACAAGCAGGAGGTAGGAGCCGCATTCGACGAGTTTCGCAGCGCGGCCCCGATTCTGCCGCCTCCACCGTCATCCTCACAGCCCGATCCCGCAGCAGCAGCGGGATCGGGCGTCAGGTGGGGCGAAAACTTCCGATTAGAAGGGGGGACAGGCAGATTGTGAAGCAACCAGTTGGTGAAGGTATAAGTATTCGCGGCCGGTGGTGGCTACCAGATTACGCCCGGAGAAAGATACCGGGGCTGCTAACGTACACGCCTGAGGCTGGTGCGCGCCTTGAATGCGACGGTCTTCTTCGGCCTGGTGTTGGAATAGATGAATACCCCCCTGCGGAGACGTTCATCCTTGGCCGTGGGTCAGACGGACAGAAGGTGACAATTCATGATTCATTGCCCGTCACTGTGCGACGTTCGGACGTTGGTAGAAGGAGAACGTACTCTGTCTCCTCGTACCTTGCCAACTTTATCTTCTTAGGGCATCTTTTCCCACACGCGGGTGAACTCGAATTCGTTCGAGCCGCCGCAAGCTGTGCCGCCCTGACCGCATGGACGAAGTTGCGGGTGTTTTCGAGTGATTACGTCGAGGGTGGGGTTCGACTGACCTGTGTGAGACCACCCTCTGTGTCCCTACTCATCCCCGACGCTGGCGGCGTTGGCGAGGATGCGCATCTCTCAATTTCGTGGGCAACCCGTGAGAATCTTGGGATGAATTCGTGCACAACCACGTGTGAGCCGCAGGTCTCACTGGAGTTTAAGAAGCCTAGGCCGTTTTCCCAGCTCCTACCCTTATTCCAGTCTGTGCTGCTCTTTTTTGAGCTTGGGGCTAGGGTTCCGTTCCTTCCTGACCGTCTGCTTCTCTTCCGAGAGAAAAAGCCTCGGCAGGAAATAGGTTTGCTTGAACCCTCGGCGGCCCCTCCGAGACGAGAAGACATCTTTTGGCCGAACATGTATTACACATTTCCAGATATCCAGTCCGATTTCAGCCGCTTGCTGACAACGTGGATCGCCCGTGTGAACGAAGGGCGTTTGGACGCCGTGATGGAGATGTACCGTGAAGTGCTCTGCGACCTCGGTCCCCCAGTTTTCCAGTTCTTGCTGGTCACCTCTGCCCTGGAGACGTACCACCGCCGAGTGGTCGGGGGTGCTTGGATTGACAAGACCACTGCAGGATGTCACAAGGAGCTTATGCTGGCCGCAGTCCCAGCGGAGTACCGAGGTCAATGGAGGAAGAAGCTCGATTTTGCGCATGAGTTGTCCCTGCGAGAGCGGCTTGACCAGCTTTGCGTGACACTGGCTCCGGTCGCCGACTACGCGGGGATAGATTCAGCCTTTCTCAAGGCGGTTGTCGATACCCGCAACTACTACGTTCATTGGGACCCAAACTCGCTGAAGAAGTCGATACCCTGGTCGGAGCTTCTCATTGCCACGAGCAAGCTTCTCATCATGCTGGAGGCAGTCCTCATGCTTGAAACGGGTTTCTCCCTCGCCTCGGTAGAGGAAAACGTGCGACGAAGCTCAAGTGCCCGTCGTGATGCGAAATACCCTGCGCCATTACCCACTCGGACTGGGGCCTCTTCTTAGCGCCGAGCCTGGAGCACGCCGCAGTGCCTCGTTGATAATATTGCGAGCGGAACCCGGGGCGTTCCAGTCCATGACCGAGGGGATGTAGCGTGGTCACGAATGATGATGTTGCCCGGCGTTTGGCGGAAGAGGGCGTCGACCGTCCTGACATTCGAATCCGAATGAGTCGAATGGATGACGACACGTGCTGGGTGAAGCTCAATGCGGCTCTCACAGAAGTCGTCGATTACTCGGACCCCTCGCTAGTGCCGTTTCTCCACGCCATCCTGACCACCTCAGGCGCGCCGCTCTCATCCTCCGACAGAGACTCCGTCTACCTTCGTTACCAGGCGCTTGTTTCTCTCCAGTTCGAATGGGGATTGAGGCAGTCCTTGGATGCGCCGTTTACGGGTGCCGTCACTTTTTTCTCCGACGCACTGGAATGGTGTGAGCGGTTGCGCGACATTCAGAGCGCCTACGACGACAAGGTGGGTGCTCTGTGGTCCGACTACTTGAGCGACCCGCGAAGCGAGGACGACGTGTGGGAGGAGGTGTGGCGCTCGTACTCCGCAGAGGTTGATGACGCCAACATCCCTGAGTTCCGACGGATAAGTTTTGCGTGCCTATCCTCGATCTACGCCGCTCATGAAGCCGCATGGCTTCGGGTGGCGGAACACGTGCTTGATCGGGAGTACTTGGTCCAGGAGTTTCAGCACGGGGGCTGGGAATGTGTTCGTCAACCGAAAAGTTGACCACCTCGATCATCGAATAGTTGACCACCCCTGTCACTGCCTTGCCGGTTGATCCCAGCGCTTGCTGCTCTCTCTGAACCGGTAGGACTCCCCCTCGAAGACAAGGATGTGGCAATGGTGGGTCAATCGGTCGAGGAGGGCAGCCGTGAGCACCGGATCCCCGAAGACCTCACTCCAGCGGGAGAACTCGAGGTTGGAGGTAACAATCACTGAGCCCGACTCGTAGTGGAATGCCCCCACTCTCCGTACCACCAGCAATGAGAGTCCATTGGTCATGAT
>CAZDGO010000098.1:0-7620 GCA_964504825.1 uncultured Gaiellales bacterium | reverse complement strand
TGCCGCGCACGGCGCCCGCCGTGCAGCACGTCGCGGCCCGTGACGTGCGCAGACGCCGGGCCGCCAGGCCTACATGCGCGCCCCGGCGAGGGCGGACGCACACGGACAGTCCCTCGGATGGTTCAGCGTGGGGATCACGGCGAACAACAACTCGCGCAGGCGGGCGTTGTTGTCTTCGAAGGCCTTGACCACGTCATGGTGACTCACCGGAGGGATAATGGGATCGTCGGCCACGCCGACATCGTAGTCGGTGATCAGCGACACGTTGGCATAGCAGAGTTCCAACTCTCGGGCCAAGTAGCCCTCTGGATAGGCCGTCATGTTGATGACGTCCCACCCGCTCGCGCTGAACCATCTGCTCTCCGCGCGGGTGGAGAAACGGGGTCCCTGGATGACGACGACCGTCCCCTGGTCGTGCATGGTTATGCCGAGATCCTTCCCAGCACCGACAAGCGCCGCCCGCAGCGTCGGGCAATAGGGGTCGGCAGCGGACACGTGGGTTGATATGGGACCGTCGTAGAAGGTGTCGCGGCGCGCCGTGGTCCGGTCGACGAACTGATCGCACACGACGAAGCTTCCCAGACCGACCTCTCTCTTGAGGCTGCCTGAAGCGCACGGCCCGATGATCTTGGTGACCCCCAGGGCCTTCATCCCCCAGACGTTCGCTCGGTAGTTGATCATGTGTGGCGGATGCTGGTGCCGGCGACCGTGACGAGGCAGGAACGCCACCCGCTTGCCTCCGATCTCACCGACGAAGTAGCTGTCGCTCGGCGGCCCGTAAGGAGTCTCCAGCACGACCTCCTCCACATCGTCGAGAAACGAATAGAAACCGGATCCACCGAACACGCCGATCTCCGCCTGGACCACTCTCACGCCTCCTCCGGGGAGTCGTTTCCCGGGCTCACAGTCTCCGGCGTCACCGCGCCGGCCGTGGCCGCCACGAACGCCATCCGCATCTGATGCAGGGTGCTGCGGAACATCGCGGCCTCGTCCGCCGGCCTGGTGGGCGTCCACACCTCGAGCACCGCCGCGAACGCATCCACGGCCAGACGAGCCTGGTCCACGTCACGATCCGCCGCCGTTTCAGGCGTCAGACCCAAGCGCTGGAACGCCATGCTTGAAAGCGTCATCAGCAGCTGAGCCAGATAGTCCCCCACTCCCATGCGTCGCAGCTCGGCTTCTATCTGCTCGAGCAGTTCCTCTGCTGTCTGCCTGCGCTCGCCCTCGTCTGCCGGCATAGCCGCCTCCGGATCGAATGGCCCACTCGTACCCCGTGATAATATCCGAGTAGCTGGAGGAAGGTCAACGTCGGCACGAGGGAGAGGCATGGACTACAGCCGCCTGATCTCCGACGCGTGGCGTATCACGTGGCGCTACAAATACCTCTGGATCCTGGGACTCTTCGCCGCCCAAGGCGGTGGCTGCAGCGGGGCGGCCAACTTCAACCCCGGCTCGTTCCAGCTACCCGGCTCCGGCAGCAATCCGCTGGGAACGATCTCCGACGCGCAACAGTGGGCCCAGTCCCACTGGATGCTCATAGGTGCGCTCCTGGTGGGACTGTTCGCCCTCGGTTTCCTACTCTTCGTCATATCCGTCATGGCCACCGCCGGACTGATCGCCGGCGTGGACGATGCCGCGGCGCGGCGTCCAGAAGCCCGGCTCGGCACGGCGTGGCGCCGAGGCGTGGCGTGCTTCTGGCGTCTGTTCGGCATGTGGGTGCTCGTGGGTCTCGTAACGGTGGTCGTCGTGGCGATCCTGATCGCCATCGTGGTCATACCCATCGCCGTCAGCGCCGCCAAGAACGGCGGCGTCGGGGGCGTGGGCGTGGTGGCGGCCGTCCTCATCGGGCTCGTCATGCTCCTTGCGCTCATCCCCGTGGCCGCGGTGCTCAGCATCGTGCTCGAGTGGGCCGCCCGCGCCCTGGTGCTCGAGAACACCGGAGTCGTGGCCTCGCTGTCCCGGGGCTGGCGGCTCTTTCGGACGAATGTCGGCCCGAGCCTGGTGGTGTGGCTCATAGGTATCGTCCTGTCCCTCGGCGCCGCCATCGCCATCGCCGTCGTCGCCTTCGCGGCAGCCGTACCGGCCGGCGTCCTGCTGGCGGCCTCCTGGGGCACCATAGGCACGGCCGTTCTGGCCGCTCTCGGCGTGCTGGGGCTGGTGGTGCTCGCTGGGATGGCGGCCATCACGGCAGTGTGGTCCACGTACTTCAGCGGCTACTGGACCCTCGCCTTCAGGCAATTGACCGCTCCGCGGACACCGACGATGGCCCCCGGGGGGCCGGGGTTCCATCCGCCTGGAGCCGACCCTTGGAGCCCTCCGCCACCCGCGCAGCATTGGGCGGCTACGCCATCCCCTCCCCTGGAGCGATAGATCGGGGCCGCATGGTCTCCTCGACCATGCGCCGGTGGATGTCGAGGAGCCCCACCCCACCGTGCCACAGGTCGAGCTGACGCTGGGCCGAGTTGCCTTCGGCGACCATCCGCTCCACCTGCGCCAGTTCGGGCCCGATGCCCAACCTGGTCGCGCAGTCCGTGACTTCGGCGGCCAGACGCCGCACCATCTCCGTCGCCGGTACCTCGCACCGCTGGTCCAGGTCGATGAGGTTCCCTGCCAATCCATAGCGCAGCGCCCGCCAGCGGTTCTCTTCGATAAACCGGCTCTCGTGGGTGGGCAGCCTGCCCTTCCGGTCGAAACGCTCCAGCAACCGCGCAATGAGAGCCACGGTCAGCCCGGCCAGGGCCATAGACTCCTCTAGTCGAGGCTGGGCATCGGCGATGCGGACTTCGATTGTGCCGAACGTGTGATGGGGACGGACCGTCCACCAGAACTGCGTAGGCTCTGTCACGCAGCCCGTGTCGTACAAGAATTGGGCGTAGTCGGCATACGACGCCCAATCGCGGTAGATGTCGGGAATGCCACAGCGCGGGAAGCTGCGCACGAACACCTGCGCCCGAGTGGAGTGAAGACCGCTCTCCCGCCCCCAGAAGAAGGGGGAACTGGCAGAGAGCGCCAGCAGTTCCGGCAGGTAGGAGCGCAGCGCGTCACACACGGCTATCACGCGGTCAGGACCCCTGACACCCACATGCACGTGCATGCCGAATGTGTTGTTGGTCCAGGCCACATACTGGAGCTTCTCCACCACCTTGCGGTAGTGGGGAGTATCGATGAACTCCTGGTCTTCCCAGCGACTGAAGGGATGGACTCCCGTAGCGCAGAGCTTCAGACCCTGAGACTCGGCGGCGGTTATCAGCACGGCTCGGCGGGCGAGCATGTCGTTGCGGGCTTCAGGGAAACTCTCGCAGGCACAGCTGTTGATCTCAGCCTCGGACTGGATGAGCTCATCCACTATCAGCGGACCCCCGAAAAGGGCGTCGCCAGCCACCTTTAGATCGTCGAACCCAGGGGTCAGGGCAAGAGTAGTCGCATCCAGGATCTGGAACTCCTCCTCGATGCCGATAGTGAGGTCTCGGCTGGCCGCGAAGACCTTCCCGACGTCCTCGTAGATCCGCACGTGGTCCCCCAGGTTGCAGGAAGAATGCAACAAGGTCACCGGCCCGTTGCTAGAATTGGCCGGCCGAAGAGTCTACCAGATGGTCCCTTTTCACCCTGGAGCCGACGGAGGCCGCTTGCCCGACCACGTGCTGACCAAAGAACAGGATGCCGCCCTCGTCGCCCGGGCGAAGACGGGCGACCGCGATGCGCTCCGCGAGTTGTACGATACATACTCGGGGCGGGGCTACAATCTAGCCCTTCGCATGCTCGGCAATCCCTGGGACGCAGCGGATGTGCTGCAAGATGCCTTCATCAAGGCCTTCGGAGCCCTCTCCGGGTTCAAGGGCGATGCCCGCTTCAGCACGTGGTTTCACCGCATCGTAGTAAACGCCGTCTACGATCACATGCGGCGCCGACGGGCCGACCCTCTCGAGGACGAGGTCATGGACCGGCTGGCGGGTCCTGGCGGCCCGGCCCGGCCGGCCGGTGGCATCCGGGCGAGCGTCGAACCGCATATGGATGGCCTTTCGCAACCGCTGCGGGACGCCCTCATGTCGCTGGGAGAAGGGTTCCGGCTGGCGATCGTGCTGTGTGATCTGCTCGGCTTCGACCATTCCGAGGCTGCAGAGATCCTCGGTGTTCAAGAAGGCACGATCAAATCGCGGATCTTCCGTGCGAGGGCCCTCCTCGCCGCCAACCTACGAGATCGAGGCTACCCCGTGCCGGATGAGCCACGGGGGAACCACGACCCCACCCAGCGCGTCACATGACCGAAGCAGACGAACAAGGAACAGCGCGATGACGCCTCCCCACGACGGTCACGACGGCTACCTGGCCCCTCACTCCCCCCTCGGCCACGTCGAGGAGTGGAAGTCGTCGGCCATCGACTATCTCGAAGCCCGGCTCTCCGCGGTGGAATCCTCAGCGATTGCCGACCACCTTGCCGCCTGCGGATCGTGCCGCGAAAAGTTGGTCGAGCAGAAGCGGATGGTCCTATTCCTTGGCGCGGTCGAGCCGGTGGAAGTGCCTGGTGACATTGAGTCCCGCGTCTTCGACCGGCTCTTCCCTGTTTCGCCCCCCCTCTCGCACAAGCATTCGGCGGAACAGGGGTTTCTGCGCCGCCTGCTCACCGGCGCGGCGAGGCGCCCGTGGGTTCCTGCCGCTATCGCCGCTGTCGTCGTGATGGTGGCTCTCGCTGGGTCGGGTGATGTCATTCGATTCGGTGGCGGGGCAGATACCTCTCGATATGACCTCAGCGCTCCGACCGTCGCGGGAGAAGCCACGACCGCGGACGCCCAGGCGGAGGCTTTCAAGTCTTTCCCGCCGTCATCCGCCGGCGCTTCTCCGCTCGGCGCGGCATCGCGCGATGCCGCCGGCAATACCGTCGCCGTACTCGACCTGCCCGGCACCGAGACGACCGTGCTCGGCGCGATCCAAGACTCGCCCCCTCAGACCGACACCGGCGCTCTGGGTTCCACGGAGACGACGGAGACGACGGTCACGGCCCGAATGGCCGCGATCCCCGACGGTGGTGGGCCCTTAGCGGGCGCCGCGCGAACCCTTGCGCCCACGGTCTGGGTGAGCGTGGAAGTGGCGGCCGGCGACGTCAACGCGGGAGCAGCGGTCGAAGTGATCACGGGGCTCCGCCCATTGGCGATGCGGGCCACTCCAGGCGTGCCGATCTACGCCGCGATGATCCGGCGAGGTAGCCTCGAGGTGATCCTGCGGCAGCTCAGCGATGCCGGCCTGGCCGTCATGGTCTCAGACGTCCCCCAGGCGCCGCTCGACCCGGCGTCCATTCAAGGGGTGCAGGAGATCTCAGATCTGCCCTACTTGGAGCCCGTGTCTCCGCAGGGCGACACCTTGTCCCCATCGATCGTGAGCCAGACGGTGGACACTGAGCCCGAGTACGTACTAATGGTGCTGTCCGCGGTTCGCTGAGGAGGCCCTCGGGTCGCCTGCTGACGACTCCTCTTGTCTTGTCGGCCCTCCATGAGCTCTGCCACCCCGATGCAGAACTTTCCTCATAAAGGCAATCTCTTGACTCCCGCACCAATGCTTGATAGGTTGCTGCCGGAGAGTATTGGGAGGCGGAGGCAATGAACCCCGGGCCGTATCTGGCACTTGGCCCGGGGGGAGCCAGTAGTGCAACCGGCCGAGGAGTGGCCGGTTGTTTTCGTTTCCGGACAACTCCAAGGTGTGAGGGAGTGGCAAAGACCAGGGGCGGTCGCCCTGGTCGACCTGTCTCTGGAGGACTACTAGTAGTCCGTTCCTGAACAAGAGTTACACATCAAAGCAACCCCAGATCGAACTTGTTCCAGCGGAACACGACCGGGAAGGCGCGTTGAACTCGTCGATGCCGAGGAGGATGCGCTCCTTCAGCTCCTCAGTGGAGTCCACCCGGATGTGGCGCAGGAAGGTCCGGGCCATCTTGGAGAAGACGCACTCGATCAGGTTGAGCCAGGAACCGTGCTTGGGCGTATGCACGTACTCGAAGCGCCCCGGCCGGGTGCCGAGATAGGCCATGGTCTCCTTGGAGATATGGGCCGAGTGGTTGTCTAGGACCACGCGGATGGTCGCGTCGGACGGGTAGTACTCGTCGAGCTTCTTGAGTAATCCGATGAACTCCACGCTACGATGTCGGTCCTCCACGCCTGCGAGGATGTGACCCGAGTGCAGGTCAATGCCCGCCAGGATGGAGACGGTGCCGTGGCGACGGTATTCGTAGTCGCGCAGGGTGGCGGAAGCCTTGCCCGGAACGGGCGCAAGATCGGGGGCGACAAGACCGAGCGCCTGCACCCCGGGCTTCTCATCCACGCTCACGGTATAGCGGGGACGAGTGTGTCCGTCCTCAACAGCTCCCGCGGTCTCGAGCGAGACCTCCCGATAGACCAAGAGCACCTCCTGCATCGTGCGGTCGAAGCCCGGATCCCGCCTCTCCAGGTAGTAACGAATCTTGTGGGGCTTGATGTCGCTCTCGTTAAGGATGCGCCATACGGTGCTCTTGCCCGCGTGTGCGAGCCGGGGGAAACCCGCGGCCTCGGCGTGTTTCGACACGAATCGGGCCAGGGCGGAGATGGACCACAACTCCGCCGCCAGCCCGTGGTCTTTGGGCTTGGTGCAGGCGATGCTCACGACCCACGCCTTGGCCTCATCTGAGATCTCGGGTTCGTGAGGACGGTGGTAGGCGTCTTTCAGTCCCACGCGCACGCCGGCCGCCAGTGCCTTGTCGATACACCGGTAGATCGCCGGGCGACTGAGGCCGACCCGTCGTTTGAGATCGGTGATGGAGATGCCTTCGGCGTAACCGACGAGCACTCTGGCGCGCTCCACCTCGCGCACCGGCGCCGTTCTCGATTGGGCCAATCCCTTAAGCAGTGTCTTCTCGTCTTCCGTCAACACCAGAGCCGCACGCCTCGACTTTCCCGCCATGGTTGCCTCCATGCGTGAGCCGGAACAGGACCATGGCAAGTATAGCTCACTACGTAACGTTATTGTTGGAACGGACTACTAGTCGTCGTAGTAGTGCCGCCCTTCACAACTCACCTCCTGGCTCAAGGCCACAACGAAAGGAGGACAATCGTATGAGGAAGCTGTCCCTTGCTCTTGTCATCGCGGTCGCCCTGGTGCTGACCGCCGCCGTACCGGCATTCGCCGCGTACGGCTCGTCGGGCGGGCTATCACCCCGCCATGATGGTGAAGGTCATCCTCTACGCCTACTGCCTGGGCAAGACCTCCTCACGTAAGATCGAGCGGGCCACCTATGAGGAGGTGCCCTTTCGGGTCCTCGCGGCCGATCAGCATCCCGACCACGACAGCCTGGCCGACTTCCGTCGCCGGCACCTCCCGGCCCTCGCGAACCTCTTCCTGCAGGTCCTTGAGCTCTGCCGCAAGGCCGGTCCGTGAAGCTCGGGCACGTGGCCCTGGACGGCACCAAAGTGAAAGCCAACGCCTCCCGGCACAAGGCCATGAGCTACGAGCGCATGTGTGCCAAAGAAGACGAGCTGGCCCGGGAGGTGGCCGCGCTCCTCTGGGAAGCGGAGCGGGTAGACCAAGAAGAAGACCGCCTCTTCGGCCAGAAGCGTGGTGACGAACTCCCGGCCGAGCTGGCCCGCCGCGAAAGCCGCC
>CAZDGO010000097.1:0-7642 GCA_964504825.1 uncultured Gaiellales bacterium | reverse complement strand
AGCTGCCGCGCCGCCGCCAGCCCGTCTCCGCCGTTGTTGCCCCGGCCACACACGATGAGGATATGGCGCCCGGGATACCTGCGCAGCACCAGCTCGGCCACACCGAGAGCCGCCCGCTCCATGAGCACCGATCCCGGGATGCCTATGTCCTCGATTGCCGCCCGATCGAGTTCACGTACCTGGGCGGGCCGCAGGCCGAAGGGGCGGGCCTCCACGGACAGATGAGAGAAGAGACTCCGGCCCGGTGTCGAAGCCCGCGCACCGGACAGTGCGGTGGTGGGCCCGGAAAGTCGGGCCTCCGCCACCGCCGTCGCGACGGCCGCGCGGGCTGTGTGCGACAGGGAGAGGGCGATATGTTCGATGCCCAGACTCGCCGCCCACGTAGCCGTGGACCCGCGCAGCCGCACACACGGCGGACCTCCCGGCACCACCTCGATCTCCTGCCAGGAGAGTATGCCCGTCCCCAAGAGCTTCCCCACCGCCTCCTTCGCCGCCACCCGAGCGGCGATGGACGGCACCGGATCCGCCTTACCCCGACAATAGGCCAGCTCCGCCGGCGTGAGCACCCGCTCGGCCAGGTTCGGACGACGTTCGAGCATGGCGCGAAGGCGGGGAACCTCCACGAGATCTGTGCCCGTGCGCATCTGGCCCCCGGTCATGCCCCTACTCCACCGTCACGGTCTTGGCGAGATTCCGGGGCTGATCCACCGTCTCCCCGTTGGCCCGAGCAACGCAATATGCGAAGAGCTGAAGGGGGACGACTGAGAGCAAGGGAGAGAGCATGTCATCGGTGCGGGGCACGTAGAACACCTCGTCGGCCATCTGCGCGATATCCCGGTTACCTTCGGTAGCCACCGCGATCACCGCGGCCCCGCGGGCCTTGACTTCCTGGATGTTCGAGACCACCTTCTCGTAGACATGACTGTCGGTAGCCACCACCACCACCGGCGACCCCTCGTCGAGAAGGGCTATCGGCCCGTGCTTCATCTCGCCGGCTGCGTACGACTCCGTGGGGATATAGGAGATCTCCTTCAGCTTGAGGGCTCCCTCGAGACACACCGGCAAACCCACATTGCGGCCCAGATAGAGGAAGAAGCGGTTCGCCCGGTACGCGTTGGCCACCCGCTCGATAACGGCGAGTGGTCCGCTCTCCAAGTACGAGTTGAGCAACGTGGGGATACGGCGTAGCTCCTGAGTCAGCCGGCTCACCTCGTTCCCATCCAGCGTGCCGCGCACATCCGCGAAGTACAGCGAGAGCAGGAGCATCGCCAGGACCTGAGCGAGAAAGGTCTTCGTCGCCGCCACCCCGACCTCCAACCCCGCCCGGGTGAAGAGCACGCCATCGGCCTCGCGGGAAGCCTGCGAGCCGACGATGTTGGTGACGGCCACAACGTGGGCTCCGGCGTTCTTAGCCAAGCGCATGGCCGCGAGCGTATCGGCCGTCTCGCCCGATTGACTGATGGCCACGCAGAGGGTATCCGGGCCGATGATCGGATCGCGATAGCGGAACTCCGAGGCCACGTCGATGTCCACGTGCACCCGGGCCCAACGCTCCAGGGCGCACTTCCCGATCAGACCGGCGTGATACGAGGTGCCGCAGGCCACGATGACCACCTGTCGGATCCCGCGGATCATGTCATCGGTCAGACCCAGACCGTCGAGCTGCACTCGACCTTGATGGTTCACCCGCTCGGCCAGGGTATCGGAGAGGGCATCGGGTTGCTCGTGGATCTCTTTGAGCATGAACGTCTCGTAGCCGCCCTTCTCGGCGGCCTCTTCATCCCAGTCGACCTCTTCGGCAGGACGAACGATCTCCACCCCGTCAAGCGAGAACAGGCGCACGCCCTGCCGGTCCGCCGTCACGACTTCGCCGTCATCGGGAAAGATCACCCGACGGGTCTCGGAGAGGAACGCGGAAACGGCCGAGGCCACGAAGATCTCATCCTCGCCGACTCCCACCACCAACGGGGTCTCCTTGCGCACGGCCACGATCACGTCCGGCTCTTCAACCGTGATGGCGACGATGGTGAAGTGCCCATCCATCTCCCCATAGGCGTGCGCCACAGCTTCCCGCAACGACCCGTCGTAGGCCCGCTCGAGCAGGTGAGCCACCACTTCGGCGTCGGTCTCGGACGTGAACACATGCCCCTCGGCCTGCAACTCCTCGCGCAGACAGAGGTAGTTCTCCACTATTCCGTTCAGAACGATCGCGAATCGTCCGGAGCAGTCTACGTGAGGGTGGGCATTCTCGCTGGTCGGCCGCCCGTGGGTGGCCCAACGGGTATGGGCCATGCCCATCGTGCTCTCGGTGTCTATCTGATCCAGCACCGCCTCGAGGCGATCGAGGTTCCCCACTGAATGGAGCAGCTGAAAGCGGCCCCGGACGATGACCGAGATGCCCGCCGAGTCATACCCGCGATACTCCAGCCTTCGTAGGCCCCGGAACAGGATGTCCCGGCATGGTCGACCGCCAACATACCCGACGATCCCGCACATGGTCCGTCCCCTTCCAGCAGGCCGATCGATCCAGCGGCCCGCTCGTTCGCGCTTCTATCCCAGAGCCCGCTCCACCACAACGACCAGACGTTCGGCGACCTCGCGGCAGCGGACCTCGGTGGGAGCCTCCACCATCACGCGCACCAAGGGCTCCGTGCCCGATGGACGCAGCACTATCCGTCCCTCATCGCCGAGAGCCGTCTCCTCCTGCCGCACGGCTTCCCAGACCTCAGCGGCCTCCTCCAACCGATCTTTGCGTAGAGCATGCACGTTCACCAGGAGTTGCGGGAAACGGCGCATCATGCCTGCCAACTCTTCCAGCGGTCGACCCCAGTGACGCACCGCCTGGCAGAGCAGAAGCCCGGTCTGCAGGCCGTCTCCGGTCGCGCCGGCCGGCAGGTAGATCACGTGCCCCGATTGCTCTCCGCCCAGCGCGGCGCCTACCTGCTCCATTCGCTCGAGCACGTAGCGGTCGCCGACATCGGTGACTTCCACCCGCACGTCCCGCTCCCGCATCGCCTGATGAAAACCCAGGTTGCTCATACTGGTGACCACCACCGTATCACCCGGCAGGCGGCCCTGCTCCATGAGCCAGGCTGTCAACAGGGTGAGGATCTGGTCGCCGTCGATGACAGCCCCCGTGCGATCGACCGCCAGAACCCGGTCGGCGTCTCCATCGAAGGCGAGTCCTAGGTCGAACTGCCCCTGCACGACAAGAGAAGCGAGGGCGCCGGGGTGGGTCGAGCCGCAGCCCGCGTTGATATTGACCCCGTCTGGGCGGGCGAATGCCGTCTCCACCAGGGCGCCGGCAGCGGCAAAGGCTAAGGGTGCAGCTTGGTACGCAGCCCCATGAGCGCAATCGAGCAACACCCGCAACCCAGAGAGATCGACCTTGACCGCCGCCAGCAGATCATCGACGTATCGCGAAACCGCCCCCGGAAAAACGTCGATGGTTCCCACCAGGTCGCCCGCCACGCCGGAAGGGCCGAACTCGACAGGGGCGCCCATAGCCACCAACCACGATTCCACCTCGAACTCGACCGCATTGGGAAGCTTCTTACCATCGGGACCCAGCAGCTTGATGCCGTTATCCGCGAACGGGTTGTGGGAAGCCGAGATTATCACGCCTCCGTCGAAGCCCTCGGCGGACACCAGTCGAGAGACACCAGGGGTGGGGATCACCCCAGTCAGGTAGGACCGTCCACCCGCGGAGGCGATGCCCGCGCTCACCGCCGCCTCTAACATGGGTCCCGACCGACGGGTGTCACGGCCCACCAACAGCCGAGCGGGCTTACCTCCGCCGAGCACCTGCGCGGCGGCTCGACCCACCGCCAGGGCCAACTCCGGCGTGAGATCGACGTTCGCCAGGCCTCGTATCCCGTCCGTACCGAACCATGCTCTAGACAAAGCGAACCTCCACGAAGGGCGACGTCCACGCCGCCACGAGAGCCGCGTAACTGGGCACCATCTCCACATGGTCTCCCGGACCCATGTCACGACCCTCGGCATCGACTCCTACTACCAGATAGTCGCTCGACCGGCCCAGATCGCAGAGGCCGGGCTCTACGATCCGCAGCGCCCCCGAACCCACATCCTGATGGCCGACCCCAAGCACGAGCCGCCGCACGGCCGGACCGCGGGCGGGCTTAGTATACCCTTCGAGCACTTCCACCCGCAGTCTACAGACATCCTGACGGCAGCCCGGCAGAGGCTGATACAGCAGTGCATCCTGACCCAAGAGAAGGGCTTCGCCGCATCGCAGTTCTGTCACCTCCGGCGGCAGCCGCTCGCCGGCGCGCATGAGCGCCAACACGCTCGAGTTGCCGGCCGAGACACAAGGGGTGTCCCAGCCGCGTGCGCGCAAGCGCCTAGCCGCGGCCGCCACGGCCTCCACGGAACCCCTAATTCCATCCGGCTCACCCTGAAAACACGCGTAGTTCGTGGCGATCCCGGCGAGCTCGAGTCGAGGATCGCCGGAGACGGCATGCGCCAAGGATTCTAGACCCTCCTCGGACACGCCCTCCCGATAGTCGCCGGTCTCGAGCATCAGGAAAACCTTACGAGACTCCGCCGCCGTGACCCGCCCAGACACCGCCCGAGCCCCGTCCACGGATGAGACGTATGCCACGTCGCCCGATTCGAAGCCCGCCGATAGTGGCGGCAGATAGATACGGTGCAGTTCCACGTCGGGGTGCGCAGCACGAAGGCGTCGCAGGTTGGCGTCGCGGGTATCGGCAATAGCCGCAGCCCCACCATCGAGCATCGCCTGGGCCACGCGCGCGTCTCCGAGGCAGCCCTTGGTCACGGCTACCAGCCGCAGTCCGCTCTCCCGCAACAACGCCGCGACGGCAGCCGTGTTCTGCCGGATTCCGTCGAGATCAACCAGGAGTTCAGCCACGCTAAAGAGCTCGTTTCAAAACGAAGCCTTGGCCGGGGGGATGCACTGGTTCGCGCGAGGCGGCGACCTGAAACGAGCTTTGAGCCCCCGCCAGACAGACGAGGCGGGGGAGAATCCTCCTCCGCCTCGAAAAGTGCTCTCGCGGTGAAACGACTACCGTTTCGAGAACTGCGGCCGCTTACGGGCCTTCTTGAGCCCGGCCTTCTTCCGCTCCACCATACGCGCGTCGCGAGACAGATGGCCGGCCTTCTTGACTTCGGTCCTCAGGGAGGGGTCGGCTTCGACGAGCGCACGGGCGATACCGTGCTTGAGCGCGCCGGCCTGTCCCGACTTCCCACCGCCGTGCAACGAGGCCACTACGTCGTAGCGCGTATCGGCGCCCGTCTCAATCAGGGGAGCCGTGGCGGTGATGGTGAGCGCACGCCGGCCGAAGTACTCGACCAGGCTCTGGCCGTTGACCGTGACCGTACCCGTGCCGGGCATGATGCGCACCCGCGCGACAGAGGTCTTGCGCTTGCCGGTCGCGCTATACACTACTCCTGCCATGGCAACTCCTCAGGCATCTGCGCCGCATGAGGATGCACGGGCGACGCGTAGATCTTTAGCTTCGTCAACTGCCGGGCGGCCAGCCGGTTCTTCGGGAGCATGCCCCGCACAGCGATGCGCAGCACCTCGTTCGGTTTCTTGTCGAGCATCTCGCCTAGGGAGCGGCTCTTGAGCCCGCCCGGACGGCCCGAGTGCCGGTAGTAGCGTTTGTCGGTCAACTTCTTGCCCGTCACCGCCACCTTTCCCGCGTTCACCACGACGATGAAATCGCCGGTATCAGCGTGGGGCGTATACTGCGGTTTGTCTTTGCCACGAAGCACGACAGCGATACGTGTAGCGAGTCGGCCAAGGTTCTTACCCTCGGCATCCACGACCCACCATCTACGCTCGATTTCACCCGGCTTTGCCGAATAGGTCTTCACACTACCTCCCTTGAAAACGCAAGCGGTGATGATAGTGGAGCGACCGAAGGGTGTCAAGGCACGGAGCCCCCGGGTTCCCCCTCCGGTGTCGACGAAGTGCGCGGTTCCCGCTCGTCGGCGTAGGTTACCTGCCACAGAAAGAGTCCGTGGGGAGGAGCGGTCGGCCCTGCCGTAGCCCGAGGAGCACCCAACAGAAGCCGCTCCATGTCGGCCACCCCGAGTCTGCCTCGACCCACTTCGACCATCGTGCCGACGAGGGATCGGACCATATGGCGCAGGAACGAGGTGGCGCGCACCTCCAGCCAGAGTAGATCACCGCGGAGCCGCCACGAACAACGATCTACCACGCGCGCGAACGCCGCATGCTCGCTCTCGGCGGGCGTGAAGGCGGTGAAGTCGTGCCGACCCAGCACGACCCGGGATGCCTCCTCCATACCGACCACGTCCAAAGGGTAGCCCACGTGCCACGCATAGGCACGCCGGAAGGGGCTCTGAACCGGGCCCGGGGTGATGAAATACCGGTAGCTCCGGCTCGTAGCGTCGCGCCGAGCATCGAACCCGGGCGCCGCTGCGACTAGGGAGACGACGGTCAGCCCAGGAGGCGTCAGAGCGTTCAGAGAACCTATCAGGCGGAGCGGGTCGAGGGGCTCCTGGGGACTCATGTCGGGCAGATCGAAGCTCACGACCTGACGGCGGGCGTGCACCCCGGTGTCGGTCCGCCCCGCAACCGAGAGCGTCGGCACCATCCCCAGTACGGTGCCAAGCGCCGTTTCCAGCGCACCCTGCACTGTCACCATCTCCCGCTGCCGCGCCCAACCGAAGAACCCCTCGCCGTCATACTGCAGGTCCATGCGATACCGGGTGGTTGTCGCCCCGGGCCGCGGGCCGGACGCGCTCACAGGCCCCACCAGCGCCCGGCCGTGACAGCGGCGATCAGCCAGGGACCTAAGACGGTCACCGCCACCAGATCCCCGCGCCCGAACTGCATCACTCGGTAACGGGTGCGACCCCCTCCACCGCGGTAGCAGCGGCTGGTCATGGCGACCGCCAGGTCGTCGGCCTTACGAAAACTCAGAACAAAAAGCGGCACGACGAGGGGGAGCAGCGCTCGGCTGAGGGTTCGGGGGTCACGCACGGAGAAGTCCACGCCGCGGGCGCGCTGGGCCTTGATCAGATCGTCGAGTTCCCGGAACAGAGTGGGAATGAACCGCAGGGCGATCGTCATCATCAACGCGATCTCGTGGCTGGGCACGCCCACCCTACGCAGAGGTGCGAGCAGCCACTCGAAAGCATCCGTGAGTGCCACCGGGGGCGTCGTCAACGTAAGTACCATGCTCGAGACCAGCAGGAGCCCCAGCCGCACGGTAAGAAAGCCGCCCCGAGTCAGCCCCTCGTGCGTGAGGGAGAATGGTCCGAGCTGCACCAGGGGGCGGCCGGGGAACCCGAAGGCCTGCAGCACGAACGTAAGAGCCAGGATCACAAGCAGAGGCCGCAGCCCACGCCACAGATAGCCGGCAGGCACGCGGGCGGCGGCGAACACCACGACCAACCCTCCGGCCAGCACACCCATGCCCAGCCATCCCCGCACCGCGAACAATGCCACCAAGAATGCGAAAGTGGCCAACAGCTTCACCCGCCCGTCGAGGCGATGCGCAGCAGAGGTGCCCGGCAGATACTGGCCGATCGGCAGCGTGAGCAGAGACCGGCTCAACGCAACTCCCTCTCGGCCCCCGGCCCCGTGTAGCCGCGGGCCGAGCCGGCAAGCCACTCAGCCAGAGCG
>CAZDGO010000096.1:0-7671 GCA_964504825.1 uncultured Gaiellales bacterium | reverse complement strand
TCGGCGAACATGCAGTGCGCAGCGCGCAGATCCTTAGCGATACGCTCGATCTCCCACAAAGAGTTCGGATCGAGCACCAGGTCACGCGCCAGCATGAGCGACGTGTTCCCCACCTGGTAGATGGTCGTCACCGCCCCGGGCACCATGCCGATAGCCTGAGCCTTCAACGCGTCCACGTAGGTGCCCGAAGCCCCGGCCATGTAGGCGACCTTGACCTCTTCCAGGTCGATGCCCAGCTCGTGCGCGAGCGTGACGTGACCCGCCCGCGCCGCGCCGATGGCCTTGCCCACTTCGCCCACGTCCTGGTGGGAGAGAGAGATCCCATCGGCGAGATGCATCAGCCCATCGGGGGAGTCGATCTTGGGCAATCGCAGCAGCCCATCCTCGAGCCCCAGAGCGATGAGGGCCATCACGCCCGTGCCCGTGATGCCGCGCGCCCGCGCGCCACCTACCTCAATCACCTGCCCGGTCCGGGGGTCGACCACGTCGCTTTCCGCGGCGTACATGTGTGGATCGAGCACGAGATTGCGATACGAACCGTCGACCCGCTCGAGGTCCGAGATGGCCCCCGGAGCGGCCAGCATGCCGAATTTGATAGCCTGGCCCTCGAACGCCGGCCCGCAGGCGGCTGAACCGGTCACCACCCGATCGCCGACCTTGAGAGCCATCTCGGCATTCGTGCCATAGTCGGTGACCAGCGCGATCTCGTCACGGTCGAGCATGCCCGACTTCAGCATCATGGCCAAGGCGTCGGCACCCACTTCGTGCCGCACGGCGGGCGGCACGACCAGCTCAGCGCCGCTGGGCAGGTCGAGCCCCTCGATGTCGCCGACGGTGATGATGCGCGCCTCGCGCGCTTGGACCTCGACTCCCAGCGACGCCCGCTTGCTCTCCCCCGCATAGGCGAGGTCGCGGATCTCCATCCCCTGGAACAACGAGAGCTGGATGGGATTGCCGCAGATGGCCACGCGCTCGACCTGTGCCCGCGGCACGCGCAGAGCATCGATGACCTTGTTCACCGTATCGAGCATCAACGTGTGGGTGATCGAGGACAAGCCGCCGCCGGAGGACGTCTCCACGGCAAAGTGCAGGTGGTCCATGACGTTGCCGCCGGGAAGCGGGTGCTGCGTCGTGATCGCTGTTGACTGGATCTCGCCGGTACGTAGATCGATCGCCTGCCCGCGGACGCCGCTGGTGCCTAGATCGAGAGCTATACCGTATCTTTCCACGCGCATACCTACTTCCCGCCGAACGAACGCACGGCCGTGTCCAGTGTTTCATGGCTCATGTCTGTGCCTATCACCACCAGGCGTCCGCTGGGTGCCGGGCCCCAGGGACGCTCGTCGACCAACCCCGAGGCCAAATCGAACCGATACCACCCGTCGACCGTTTGCACGATCGCCTTAGCCCTCTCTATTCGGCCCATCTCTCCCGTGTTCAGGGTATCAAACAGCTCTCTGACTTCTCGCCGCCCTACCACGCGGTCGACCTCGTAGCTGAGCGACCCCAGACCGGTGAGCACCTCTGCATCCCCAGGATCATCCAGCGGGTGCGGGGCCGGCAGCTCGACCCCTTCTCCGATCCGCCCGTTGACGGTCGGGATGATCCACGCCTCGGGGTTGATGCTCTCCAAGACCGCCTTCAGGGCTTCTGTTCGCCCCTGCGACACCAGGTCTGTCTTGTTGAGCAGGAGCACATCAGCCTGCAGAACCTGCGAGGTGAAGAATGCCGGGCTCTCCCGCAAACGATCAGTGAACGTGACCGCATCGACAATCACAAACACGCGGGCGCCGCCGATTTTATCCACAAGGTCGTTGTGCCGGAGAGAGCGGACGACTTGGGCGATGGTGGCCACGCCGGTGGGTTCTATGAGAAGGCGCAACGGATGCCGGCGCTCGGCTATTTCGCTGATCTGTGTGCGGAAGTCGAGGCGTAGGGTGCAACAGATGCAACCGCTGGCGAGTTCGACCACCTCAGTGCCCTCACCGAGAAGGGCGGCATCGATGCCCACGTCGCCGAATTCATTGACCAGCACGGCGAGCCGCGACGGATCGGGGTCATTCTGGATCATCTCGAGGATGCAGGTCGTCTTGCCGGCACCGAGATACCCGGCGATGATATCCACATCCATGGCTTCCCCCAGAGTAGGCGGCGGTCGCCGGTCGCCGGCGACCTCAGTCTAGCCGGCTAGAGCCCGCGTCTACACTCTACCATCGGGCCGATGGTCGCGGAAGTACGCTTCGGCCTCGGTGACGTCGTGCCTGATCTGTTCTATCAGCGCAGCCGCGCCGCGGAAGACGACCTGCCCGCGCAGGCGGGCCAGGAAAGCTACCCTGACTTTGGTCGAGTAGAGGTCACCGGAAAACCGAAGCAGGTAGGTCTCCACCCGCGTCACTCCGCCTGTTTCGAACGTGGGATTGGTGCCCACGCTGGTGACACCCGGTTCCTGCGCGCCCCGGCCGATGTCGGTGAGCGTCACGTAGACCCCATGTGCGGGTACCGCCACGTGCGCCGGTACGTCAAGGTTCGCGGTGGGGCTGCCCAGGTCCCGGCCGCGACCCGCGCCCGCGACGACATAGCCCTCCAAGGTATGAGGCCGACCCAGAAGTCGGGCGGCGTGTTTCACCCTGCCTTGCTCGATCAGCCCGCGGATCCGTGTGCTGGATATGGGTTCTCGTTCCTGCTCCATCAGCCTGACCGCGGTGACCGCGAACCCGAGCTCCTTGCCGAACTCGAGCAGATCTTCCGGGGCGCCCGCGCCTCCTCGGCCGAAGCGGAAATTCTCACCCACCGTCACCTGCCGGGCGCCCAGTCGCTCCGAGAGCAACAGCCTGCAGAAACCCTCCGGAGTCAGCTCGGCGAACGATCGGTCGAAGGGCACCGCGATCACCTCCTGCACGCCCTGCTGCTCGAGTAGATGCAGCTTCAGTTCCAAGGGGGTGAGAATCAGCGGCGCCGACTCGGGAGCGAGCACCAGGCTCGGGTGAGGCTCGAACGTGAGGACGGTGGACACCCCTCCCATCTCCGCTGCCGCCGCTACGGCCCGGCCGATGATCCCCTGGTGGCCCAGATGCACCCCGTCGAAGGTGCCGATAGCCACGGCCCGGTGTGTGTCCCCCAAGGGAGCTATCTCTTCGATGGAACGGTAGAGTCGCATTCCCTATTCCTGAGGCGTGGGAAAGACCACGATGGGGCGGGCTGTGTCCACAGACCCTTCCCACACGCCCAAAAGACCGGTCTGCGAACAGACGAGGAAACGCCCGGCCGGTCCACCGCGCACCTCCCCTCCGTTGGCGGCCCGCGCGGCCTCCGCACCCACCAACGTCACACTCGGGAGGTGCCGGAGGGCTGCCGACACTGACAGGCAGCTGGGGTCCACCGTCATAAGGCGACTTGGATCGACGGCGTCGGGGGGGATAGCGTCATCGACCGAAAGCGTGCCTACAACTGTGCGACGGAGCATGGATGCGTAGGCACCGACACCCAGGACTTCGCCGAGATCCTGCGCCAAGCGACGTACATAGGTGCCCTTGCTGACTCGAGCGATGAGATCCGCGTGCTGCGTCTCGACTTCGAAACCCACCAGGGTCAGATCGTAGACCATCACCTCCCGCGAGGGAGTCTCCACCTCTTCACCGCGATGAGCTTTCTTGTAGAGACGTTCCCCACCGACCTTCACGGCGGAAGTCATCGGCACCCGCTGTGTGATGACGCCCCGAAAACGGTCCAGCGCGCCCACCACCTCGGCGACTCCGACAGACCCGCCGGTCTCCTCGATGACGCCGTCGGGGTCGCCGGTCGAAGAGGTCGCGCCGAACCGCACCCGCACGGCGTACTCCTTCGGCAGGTCCATCAGCAACGAGGAGACTCGGGTTGCCTGTCCCACGAGAACCACCAGGAGTCCGGTGGCGAAGGGATCGAGGGTGCCCGAATGCCCCACCTTGTCACTGAGGCCGCGCTTCACCCGGCGGACGACGTCGAAGCTGGTGCACCCCGCCGGCTTGTCCACCAACACGACCCGTGACGGCACCGAGACGCGTCCGCTCATAGCTGCGGGCGGACCTGTTCCTCGATCCAATCGAGAGCCACGTTCAGCTCCTGGTCGGTCGTGTACCCCGCCGCCTGGATATGCCCCCCACCTCCCTGCAGGTGCGCGATGGAGGCCACGTCGGTGACCCCGTCGGTGGCCCGCAGGCTGACCTTGTACTCGATCGCGCCGTCGCGGGGGCGCTCCCTGAGGAGAGCGGCGATGCGAACCCCGGAAATCGTGCGCAGGCTATCGATGATGCCCTCGGTGTGACTCTCGTCGGCCTGCAGCTCCGCGAAATCACACGCGTCCAGCCACGAGAGCGCCAGTCGGCCGCCGAGCCGCATCTGCAGACGCGCGAGGGCCCGCTGCAGTAGCTGCACCTTCACCAGGGGTAGCGTCTCGTAGACGGCCCTGTAAACGGCGTTGACGTCGACGCCCGCCTCCTGCAGGCCCGCGGCCATCCGGTGAGCCGCCGGGGTCGTGTTCGAGTACTGGAACCGGCCGGTATCCGTTACCAGGCCCACGTAGAGTGCCGTTGCCACCTCCGCATCGATGGGAAAACCGCCTGCCTTGAAGACCTCGTAGAGAATCTGCGTGGTCGAGGCGGCGGCGCGGTCGAGGAGGTTGTGCGTGCCAAAGGCCGTGTTATCGGGATGATGATCAAGGTTGAGACACGCGCCGGCGCAGCGCAGGCCCTCTTGATCGAGGCGGGCCGCCGAAGCGCAGTCCATGATGTAGGCGGTTGTGTCTGGGTCCACCGGTGGGAACGGTCCCCTCAGGATCGTGTCGATACCCGGCAGGAACCGATACTCGTCGGGGATGGGTGTCTCTCCGGGAAGGTAGGCATCGTACGTCAGCCCGAGGCGCTCAGCCATCAACATGAGAGCAACCACGCACCCGATGGCGTCGCCGTCCGGGTTCTCGTGGGCCATGATGATGAGGCGTTGCTCGCCCTTCAGCCGCGCGGCGACCTCGGCATGTGTGACGACCGTCATGGGGACGGCGGGTCGCTGTCGCGAGTGGACCTCTCGGGGTCGCCGCCCTCGTCTTCGGCGTCGCCGCCCTCAGCTTCGGGGTGGCCGCCCTCGTCTTGGCCGTCGTCGGGCTTGGGTTCCTCCGCCGGGAGCGAGGCATCTATCCCCAACTCCCTCTCCTGGTCCTTGATCAAGGCCCCGATGCGCATACCCCGATCGATGCTCGTGTCGTACACGAACTCGAGCGAAGGGGTCCGGCGCAGATGGAGCTCATCGTTCACCGCCGCCTGCAGGAATCCGTGAGCCGACCGCAGAGCCACCAGGGTGGCTTCCTTCTCGGCGGCACTGCCAAGCACCGACACGAACACCTTCGCATACTGAACATCTGTGGTCGCATCGACCGAGGTGATCGTGACGAACCCTATCCGCGGGTCCTTGACCCCGCGGGCTATGGCGCCGCTCAGCACCTCTTTCAACGCCTCGTTGACCCGGCGCATCCGTACTCGCTGGTCACGCATCGACTTCCACCACCTCTTCCCGCAGGCCGACGACCTCCCACTCCTGGCCGTCTAGAAAGCCCACCGCCGCACTCACCGTCGCCTCCAGCACCTGCGGATCGGACGCTGCGATGGCGAACACGATCTGACTGCGCTGCCAGAGGTCCTGATAGCCCACTTCGGCGAACGTGGCTCCGTAGCGCCGAGTGAGCGTGTCTCGCAGGCGCCGCATGTGCGTCCGCTTAGCCTTCAACGAGCCCGCCTCTCCAAAATGCAGATCGACGGTCACGATGCTCACCAAGCCGCGGGGCGCCCTGTCACTTCGTCCGGGCAACTTCCTTGATCTCGTATGCCTCGATGATGTCGCCCTCTTTGACGTCGTCGTAGGAGTCAAGGTGGATCCCACACTCGAAACCCGTCAGCACTTCTCGCGCGTCGTCTTTGTCACGGCGCAGAGTAGCGATGGATCCCTCGTGAACGATGCTGCCATCTCGCAGGAGACGCATCTTGGCCCCGCGGACGATCTTACCGCTCAGCACATAGCTGCCGGCGATGGCCCCGATCTTGGACGAGAAGAAGACTTTCCGAACCTCGGCCGTGCCGAGCTCTTCCTCCACCTTGTCGGGTGTCAACATGCCTACCAATGCGGCTTCGACATCCTCGATAGCCTTGTAGATGACACGGTATGTGCGCACGTCGACACCCTCAGAGTCAGCCAGTGTCTTTGCCGCCACGGAGGGTCTTACGTTGAAACCGATGACCACGGCATGGGAGGCGGATGCCAACATTATGTCGGACTCGTTGATGCCACCCACGCCGGAGTGGATCACATGCACCTTGACTTCTGGATGGCTGACGTTCTTGAGGGCCTCTTCCAGCGCCTCCACCGAACCACCCACATCGCCCTTGACGACAAGAGCGAGCTCCTGCACCGCCTCTTCTTTCATCCGACGATAGAAGTCATCAAGACTGGTAGCCGCCCTGCCTTTGGCCATCTGCTCCATGCGTAGTCGGGCGGTTCGCCCCTCGGCCCGATGACGAGCCTCACGTTCATCCTTGACCGCCTGTGCGAAATCGCCGGCCGTGGGAACGGCGTTGAACCCCAGGATCTGTACTGGCACGGCGGGGCCGGCTTCATCTAAGGAATCGCCCAGGAAATCGAACATGGCCTTGACTTTGCCATACGCTTCGCCGCAGACGATAGCATCGCCGACCCGGAGAGTGCCTCGCTGCACCAGCATCGTGGCCAGGGGGCCCCGCCCTACGTCCAGCTGAGCCTCCACGACTACACCGCTGGCCTCCGCCTTCGGGTTGGCTTTCAGCTCCTGGACTTCCGCCACCAGCAGCACCATGTCGAGGAGCTCGTCGAGATGTAGGCGCTTCTTGGCCGACACTTCGACCATGACCGTATCCCCGCCCCACTCCTCAGGAACAAGTCCCTGGTCGGAGAGTTGTTGCTTGACCTTATCGGGATTGGCGTCGGGAAGATCCATCTTGTTGATAGCCACCACCATGGGCACTTCGGCGGCCTTGGCGTGGTCGATAGCCTCGGTGGTCTGCGGCATGACCCCGTCGTTGGCCGCCACCACGATGACCGCGATGTCTGTCACCTTGGCTCCGCGCGCCCGCATGGCCGTGAAGGCCTCATGGCCCGGTGTATCTATGAATGTGATGGGCTTGTCTTTGTGGGTGACCTGATAGGCGCCGATGTGCTGGGTGATGCCCCCGGCCTCCGACTTGACCACTTCGGTCTCGCGGACCGCGTCGAGGAGCGACGTCTTGCCGTGATCGACGTGGCCCATGATCGTAACCACCGGTGCCCTGGTGATCAGATCGGCGGGGTCGTCGGCGAACGTCGGCTCGTCGCTCTCCTCCTCGGCATGCTGGATGGTCACCATGCGCTCGAACTCGGAGGCCAATATCTCGATGGCCTCATCGGTGAGCGATTGAGTGATGGTGACCATCTCGCCCAACTTCATCATGGTCTTGATGATCTCGCTCGAACTCATCTCGAGTGCGTCGGCCATGTCCTTCACCGTCGCCCCGCTTGCCAACGTCACCGGGGACTCAGTGCCTGGTGACGCTTTCTTCTTGGCCGCCGGCTTCTCAGCCTCGACGGCTGCGACGCCCCTAGGCAGTGGCGCACCCGTTTTGCCCCGTCGACTTGCCT